>CAZXNN010000028.1:0-17257 GCA_964641915.1 uncultured Nitrospira sp.
CCCTTCGAGACCGGCTTGATCCGCAATCACTATGTCGGCCGCACCTTCATTGAGCCGGAACAATCCATCCGTCACTTTGGCGTGAAGGTGAAGTTGAACGCGGTGCCTGAAGTGCTGGCGGGTAAGAGGGTGGTGGTGGTCGACGATTCGCTCGTACGCGGGACGACGAGCCGGAAGATTGTGAAGATGCTGCGCAACGCCGGCGCGAAAGAGGTCCATATGCGGATCAGCTCCCCGCCCATCGTCTCGCCCTGTTTCTATGGCATCGACACGCCGACGAAGAAGGAACTGATCGCATCGAATCATTCGACCGAAGAAATCCGCAAGTACATTACGGCGGACTCGCTGGCCTATCTGAGTCTGGACGGCATGCTGCAATCGGCGCCGGGCGTGCCTACGCAGTATTGTAATGCCTGCTTTACGGAACAGTATCCGATCGCGTTTACCCGCGCGGAAGAAATGCAGCTCGGGTTGTTTGAGCCAACGGCCGACCCGCGGAAGTTGACGTAGGCGGTCTCTTATCATCGGTGCCTCACGGGAGGGTATTGCGATATGCATGAACGCGGTCGGCCGAGGATCGAAGTGAACTATCCTGTCACCTTGAGCGGTGAGGGGGGCAACGGAACCGGGACGCTGACGAATCTCACTATTACCGGTGGTGAGATCGAGTCGGATCTGACGGCCAAAATCGGTGCCCATTTCCGGGTGCATATCCAATTGTCCGGTGCACGAAGCCCCATCGACATTGCCATTGCGACGGTTCGCTGGCAGCGGGATTCCCGGTTCGGTGTTGAGTTTGTCCGGTTCGAAGGGAATGCCAAGGCTCAGCTTGAACAGATGCTGAATCAGAGCGACACCTCTTCTGCTTTATAGCCAGAATTCAATTCTCACCCTCCCACTGACCTGCTCAAGTGTTTCTTGCCCTTACCTCCAGGAACCCAGCCTCCTTCCGAGTCGAAGAATAGATGCTCCCCCTGGTGGCACAGCGGAGTCGTCTGATTCGCCGGTTCAAAATTGAACAGCCTGTTGATTCCTCTTATCCCTCTTAAGGGGGGGTAACATGACGAGCTGGCTTTGGGCTATGGTGCGCCTCACCTGCGGGGCCATTCTGTCAGGGGTGATCCGTATCCGCTTCCGGTTTCGAGGAGCTCTTTTCTCGATGATCGTCAGGCCTCAGGCTAGTCCGTCTAACTTCTGCTGTTGCCTCCCATCCCTGTGGAGCGATCGCTTCCGATTGGAGTCTTCCGTTGTTTTCCTGCTATGTCGTTCAAGCTTCCGTTCAAGAACGAGGGCGATTCCCGCGGCTGCATCTCGTGGCATTAGGAGAGAGGGACTCGATGCCTGAGATGCCATTGACCGGTTCATCCTCTGACCCAGGGCCGGCGATTGATCCGACTCGGCTCGACCGAACCGTTTTGCATACTAGTTCAGATGTGCAGGGCACGACGATGGACGGGGAGACTGTCCTCCTCGATCTGAGTACCGGGCGCTACTATACGTTGAATCGATTGGGCAGCGTCATCTGGGAGCATTGCGCAGGGCAGAGCACGGTGGCCGATATCCATACGGCCATCTGCGAGCGGTTCGAGGTGCCTCCTGAGCGGGCGTTGGACGATCTGGTTATGTTGGTCAATGAATTGCTGCAGGAAGGGTTACTTGAACAGGAAAGGAGGTGAAGAACAATGGAACAGAAGAAAGAGCAGTATGTCCAGCCGGTGGTCGTGAAGCATGAGTTGCTGCGCGACATCACGGCGGGCACGTCCGGCCAGGTGATCTGCCGTCAGTGTGAGGAGTAGTAGGCAGGCAGGGGGCTGGCCGGTTTACAGAGATTGGCCAGCCTCTATTCTAGAACTGAGGAGGTAACAGAGAGATGGAACAGGAGAAAGAGTCGTATGTACAGCCGGTGATGGTGAAGCACGAGCTGTTGCGTGACATTACGGCAGGTCAGTCGGGCTACAATTGCGACGATGATAAGAAGCGCCGGTGGTGGAATAACGACTAGGTCGATAGGCCGGCCCGATGCATGAGCGGGCCGGCCTGTCTCCTCGATGCGGGGTGGCAGGGAGAAGAACAGGGAGAAGAAATAGATCGGTTGAATCACGAGGACATGGTAGAAATGGACATGGCTGAATACTGGTATTCCCTCTATGGCACAGCGGTCAGGTATGAGACGGATGTGCCGGTTTTGGCGCAACCGGTGAATGAGTTGTTGCGGCATTTTCGTCGGGACGATGCCTCTAAATCCCAGACAGTTCTTGTCCTTCGCTTTCATCAGGCGAAGAATCGTGCGGAGGTTCCCCTCGCAATTTCTGCATCGGCTCGTCAGCTGGCATCCGGTACGGGCGAGGCCGTCGGGGATCGGCGGGCGACCGGATTGCCCTACCAAGTGATTCTGGACCGGGGACTCCTGATCGCGGATTTTCATGGGATCGGTATGCTGGTGATCGACGGCGATCAGAGCCGGGCTGACGGGTATCTGATCAATCCCGAGCGGCTGCCTTCCAATCTCATTGAATATCTGTTTCACCTGGCGCTGATTGAATTGCTGCGGCGCCGCGGGCTCTATACGATTCATGCGACGGCTTTGGAACACAACGGGCGCGCCGTCTTGATTCCCGGCAACAGCGGGCGCGGGAAGACCACCTCGTTTATCTCTTTGCTGCGGTCGGGCTACCGCTATCTGTCGGACGACCATCCGCTCCTGCAGGACGCCGGGTCGCATGTGGAGGTGCTGCCGTTTCCGATCAAGATCAATGTGACGGACGCGACGGTGCAGTTCTTCCCTGAGCTGAAGTCGGCATCAGAGCAGGTGCTCCATCCGGCTGTGCCCAAGCGATTCTTCTATGCCGAAGACCTCTATCCCACGGCGGTCGGGGTGCGCTGCCAGCCGGCCCTGGTGCTCTTTCCTCATGTCGTGGATGCGCCACAGAGCCACCTGGAGTTGCTTCCCAAGAGCCGGGCATTGGAAGCGCTCCTGCCGCAAGCGTTGCTGGTCTACGATCAGGAGGTCGCCAGACGTGAATTCAAGGTCCTGGCGAAACTCGTGCAGCAGGTCGATTGCTACCGCCTGCACTTCGGCCGCGATATCCTGGATTTGCCGAAATTGATCACGCCATTGCTGGAGAAGGGGCAATGAAGGAACCGCGACAGTTTCCCTGGTCGCCTGAAGCAGAGTTGCTGGTCTGGTGTGCGCGCACACGCGTCACCGATGAACTACGCGCGCGCATCTGCTCCCGGGTCCAGGATCCTTTGGATTGGGGGCTGATGCTCGACCTCGCGACGTATCACGGTGTGCTTCCGTTGCTCTACCGGAATCTGTCGACCCTCTGTCCTGTTCTTGTGCCGGCCGATACGTTGACGAAGCTGCGTCAAAAGACGCAAGCCTGCGCCTTGCTGAATCGGTCCCTCGCGCAAGAGCTTGGAGGTTTGTGTGACGCGTTTGCGGCGCGTGGCGTTCCTGTTGTCCCGATTAAGGGCGCGACGTTGGCGCTGTCCGCCTATGGCGATCTGACGCTCCGTGATTTCAGCGATCTTGATCTTTTGATTCCCGAGTCTGCGATCGGGGCGGCGCAAGAGGTGCTGTTCTCCCAGGGCTATCAACGAAAGGATCCTTCAAACGACCCTGCGGAAGCGGAGCACGAAGAGGGGCCTTATCATGTGTTTATCAAGAAGCGCAGTCTGTTTCGGGTCGATCTTCAGTGGGTGATGGCACATCAGCATTTTTCCTTTCAACTGGATCGTCCGGAGTTCTGGGCGCATCGGTCGCCTGTGAAGCTGGGGAATTCGACCGTTCAAGGACTGGCGCCCGAGGAGCTTCTGATTCTTCTCTGCGTGCATGGATCGAAGCATGCCTGGGAGCAGCTCAAATGGGTTTGCGATGTCGCGGAACTCCTCCGTTCACATCCGGATCTTGACTGGGAGCGGATCTTTGCAAACGCAAGGGCCTGGGGTTGCCGACGATTAATTCACATTGGATTGGCGCTGGCGCATCGGGTGCTGGATGCGCCGATCCCGCAATCCGTCTATGTGCGCTATTCGACCGATGCCGATGTACGGATGTTGTCTGAGCGTATGCCGGCAAGCCTCTTGGCGAGTCCCCGGAACGGGGTCAGTGAGGAGCAGGCCGTGGCCTTCTACTTGACGTTGAAGGATACCTGGTGGGAACGGATGCGATTCGGCCTGGTGCTGTGCCGGGACGGCTCGTCAGTTGTGGGCAATCCGCCAAGCTGGTTTTCCCGTGGGAGGGGACTCATGCGATTGGCTCATCTCGTTCGGCCGTGCCAGCGAGCGGTGAGGACTCTGGTGCCATCTTCAATTCGAGGCGCGATCAATCGATGGGTTGAACACGGAGGCTGATGGTCCCGTAGAGCTAATTCATTCTAAGCCATCCATTCTCCAAGCTCGACGAACCCTGGCGGCCATGCCTGGAACATCCGGTGCAACGGCGATCGTGGTCAAGGCCTCTTGAACGTGTAGGTAATAGGCGAGTCAAATGGGAGACGCGATTGCTGGAATGTCCCATACGACTTGTTACAGTGAGCCCACAATGAAGCGAGTCGTAAGAAAGTATTGGATGCTGATCCAGGTGGCTGCGGTTGTGTCCTGGATTCGCCTCCGGTTGCGTGGTGAGAGTCTTCCTGTGGTGCTAAAGCAGCTGGATCCTGCTGTTCTCTCCGGGACGCCTGATTCGGCGCGTTTCGAGGACCTGGTCTACTACGTGGACCGCTGGCTCCAACTCTTTCCCTATAATGCGAAGGGGAATTGTTTTCCCCGGTCGTTGGCGTTGTATTGGTTTGCCAAACGATCAGGCTGCCCGGTGTCATTTCACTGCGGGGTGCGAAAAGACGGGACCGGCCTTGACGGCCATGCCTGGTTGACGCTGGATCGTCAGCCGTTTCACGAGCCCGGCCAGCATTGGCAGCGTTTCACCGTTACCTATTCATTCCCTTCCGAGCAACCGGTCAACCGTGAGCCGGGTTCGCCTGTGCGTCCCCGGAATGGGACGACGGCGGCCATCTGACGTGAGAACCTCCGCAACCAACCTTTATGAATAGTCTTTTGCTCCGCATACGTCCATTTCTTCAGACACTTCGGTATGCCCTTTCGTTTGTCTGGCAGAGCAGTCCAAGTCTCGCGGTCGGCAGTATCGTCGTGCGGGTGATCCAGGGGCTGCTTCCACTGGCCGTGCTGTATTTGACCAAACTGTTGATCGATGCGGTGACGGAGGGGCTCAAGGCTCCTTCGCAAACGGCCTCGTTGACTCCCATCACGACGATTCTCGCGGGCCTGGCAGCGGCCGCAGTGATCAGCGCCATGCTCACCGTCGTCGCCTCCCTGATCTCCCGGATCCATGCCCAAGTCGTCACCGATCATATGCATGCGCTTCTGCAGGCCAAGTCCGTCGAGGTCGATCTCGAGTATTACGAGAATGCGCGTTACCAAGACACGCTGCATCGGGCCCAGCAGGAAGCGCCGTATCGTCCCACCGCAATTCTCAACGCCCTCTTGCAATGTTTCCAGGATGGCATCTCGCTCTTGGCGATGGCGGGCATTCTCTGGTGGTTGCATTGGGCAGTCATTCCTGTCCTGGCCCTGACGGCGATTCCGTATTTCTTTGTCCGTCTGCAGCAGTCGAACCGGCTGTTTGCATGGGAGCGCGAGCGCACGCCGCTGGAACGGAAGGCCTGGTACGTCAACATGCTGTTGACACAGGCCACAGCGGCTAAAGAGGTCCGTCTCTTCGACCTCGGCCCCCGGCTGCGGGAATGGTTCCGCGAGGCGCGAGCGGTGCTGCGGCGGGAGCGGATCGCCTTAGAGCGCCGGTGGGCGTTTGCCGGGTTGGCGGCGCAGATCGTAGGGGTCGCAGGAGTCTTCGGGGTCTACAGTTTCGTGGCGGTCCGAACGTTTCATGGGCTCCTGACGGTCGGCGATCTCGTCATGTTCTTTCAGGCTATCCAGCGGGCCTCGGGATTTCTGGAAGGCTTGGGCTGGAGTGTGTCGAATTTGTATGAGAGCAATCTCTTTCTGACAACGCTGAACGAATTTCTGGCGATTCGCTCGAAGTTGCCCGAAGCGATCCATCCTCGTCCGTTTCCTGTCTCGCTCGGGCAGGGGATTGTGTTCGAGCAGGTATCGTTTCAATATCCCCATGAAGAGCGGGTGGCTGTCCGTGACTTCACCTTTACGATCAAGCCCGGCGAGCATGTGGCGTTTGTCGGAGCCAACGGCGCGGGGAAAACCACCTTGGTCAAGCTATTGTGCCGCCTCTACGATCCCACGAGCGGTCGTATTACGATCGACGGGACGGATATTCGTGACTATGCCACCGCCGATGTCCGCGGCGCGGTCAGCGGGATTTTTCAGGACTTTGTGAAGTTTCAGTTTTCGGCCAAAGACAACATCTCATTAGGGGTGAACGCGTCGGATGTCGCGCATTCGGTGATCGTGCAGGCTGCCAAGCAAGCCGGGGTCCATGAGGCCATCGAGCGTTTGCCGAAGGGCTACGAGTCTTTGTTGGGTAAGTTATTTGACGGGGGGCATGAGCTGAGTATCGGGGAATGGCAGAAGGTGGCGCTGGCGAGGGCTATTCTGCGCAATTCCCAAGTCCTGATTCTCGACGAACCGACCAGTGCCATGGACGCCAAGGCGGAAGCGGAGTTGTTCGAACGGTTCCACGAACTCGCACAAGGGCGGACGGCTATTTTAATCAGTCATCGGTTGTCCACAGTGAAAATGGCCGACCGGATTTTTGTGGTGGATCGTGGTCAGATCGTGGAGCAGGGCACCCATGATGACTTGATGGGCCGCCAAGGCCTCTATGCCTCGTTATTCCTCACGCAAGCGCAACACTACCAGTAGTCTCCCCTCCCTTCCGATCGCTCATTTCCCCTGGTCGGTGTCGAACCGGTGAGTGTGTGTGGCCGCGCGTACGGCTCATCCTTCCCGTCAGGTCTTCAGAACACGTAGGACTACGTACAGACTTACGTAGGGGGGGGCCCCGCTTCTAGTGATCTAGGCAGAACGTCCGCCCGGGGCTACTCTTCCCCAAGACGAGGCGCGCCGTACGGTATCCAAAGCAGCATTTCCATAATCTTAGGCGCCGGAGAGGAGTCACCCTCAGTGATTCTCATTCTTGCCGATTCCACCGATCCCTGGGCCACGCTGGTTAATCGGGAAGCCCACCGGACGGGTGGTGCGGTCTTCTGGATTGAACCGTTACGGCTTCTGGATAAGATTCTGCTCAATTGGCCAGTCGTGGCCGAGGAATCGATCGTTCCAGGATATTTGGAGATCGACGGCCAAATAATTCCCCTCGATCATCTGACCGGAATTTTCTCCCGGCTTCCTTTCCCACTGCGGTTGGATCTTGAGGGGCTATCGGATGCTGATGCCCAATATGTGACGAAGGAGGCCACTGCCGCCTGGTTGGCCTTCTTGAATGGCATGCCCTGTTCCGTGGTCAACCGGCCCATGCCCGGCGGGAGGCCCACGCTTCTTTCGGGAAGCCCGCTGCTGGCGAAACTCGCACGGGATCATGGCTTTCTCCTTCCGGTCTCCCGCTGTACGTCAAGCCAGGCCGATGCCCTGCAGCAATTCAAGGCCTGGAACGAGTCGGCCTATCTCAAACCTCTCGGATCAATTGAGCCGGGTCAGTTCCTGTATTCGCAGGATGGAGTCGAGCAGATCTGCCGAGTCATGGAGCAGCAAGCGGTGTCGCTTCAACGGATTTCAGAGGGCCAGCAGGCGACGGTCTACGTGGCGGGCGAGCAAGTCGTCGCCACGGTGCTTCGTCCCGGTGAGGCCATGGCCCAACCGATGGAGGTGCTCTCGGCTCACGCCGCGCAGTGTCTTGCTCTCGTGCGCGCATTGGGGCTCGCCTTCGCCGAGTGTCAGATCGTGATCAATTCCGATGGGGGAATCTATTGCCTCGATGTCAGCACCGCGCCGAATTTCTGGCGCTGTCCGCAGGATGCCCAACAGCAGATTGTGGCGCATCTGCTCGAACATCTTTCTGAACGGAGGAGTCTCTCGCATCATGATTCTTTTAATGGGGCCGATGGCCGATCCGGTGCTCGCGAACGTCTGCGCCCGACTCGCAGTCCGGAACGCTGATCTGATGCTCGTCCACCCGGAGTCGGACGGGGAGGATTGGGACGTGTCCTGGTCGACCGGCGGCGGCATGGCCGTGGAGCGTATCCGTCTCGGCCGGCGGGTCATCGATGCCGCAGGTATCGATGCCGTGTATCTGCGCGGAGTCGGCGCCCGTTCGGCCTCGACCCCGCGAAATCGAATCATCGCGACGGCGCTCTGGGAATTCGCCGAAAGTCTGCCGGTCCTGGTCGTCAACCGGCGCCAGGCATCGCATACGAACATGTCGAAGCCCTATCAGCAACGGTTGATCGAACAGTATGGTTTCCTGGTTCCGAAGACACTGGTGACGATGGTGCCGGAAGAAGTGCGCCGGTTCTATGACGAATGTCAGGGGCGCGTCATCTACAAATCCATCAGCGCGGAGCGATCGATCGTGAGGCCGCTCACGCCTGCCGACTTTCCTCGGCTGGAACAGATCCGGACCTGCCCGGTGCAACTACAAGAAACCATTCCCGGTGCCGATTTACGAGTTCACACGGTGGGAGATCGCCTGTTCGCGACGGAAGTGCTGTCGGACGGGGCGGATTACCGGTATGCCGAACGCGAAGACAAGCAACGCACGATGCGGGCGGTTGAATTGGAGGGGAGCGTGCAGACCCGCTGTCTCAATCTGGCCAAAGGACTGGGATTGAGCCTGAGTGGGATCGATCTTCGCCGGACACCGGACGGCGCCTACTATTGTTTCGAAGTCAATACCAGCCCGGGATTTACCTTTTTCGAGAACTATACCGGCCAGCGAATCGGCGATGCCTTGGCTGATTTGCTCTGTGCCGGGCAGGCGTGACGACCGCGGAGATGTCAGATTACAAAGGAGGGCGCGTCATCATGGGGAGACAACCGTTTATCACCGCCGACTTGAGGCCGGATATGACCGTGGAGTCCGATCCCGGACAACCTTCGCCGGCGGGGCACGCGACGACCGCGCAGTTGGCCGAAGCCGCTCGTGCCGTGCTGTCTGAAGGGGAGCAGCAGCAGATTGAACGAGGCAGACAGGATACCCGTCAGGATCTCATGTCGGCGGTGCCGCGGCTCAGTCCGGATGTCCAGGGGACGACGCTGGACGGAGAAACAGTGTTGCTCAATCTGGGGACCGGGCGCTACTACACGTTGAATCGGGTGGGAACGGCGATATGGGCAGCCTGCACCGGAACACAGACCCTTCAGATGATCCACACCACCTTGTGCGGCCGGTTTGACGCTCCGCCGGATCGGATTGCCGATGATCTGTTCGCCCTCGTGACCCATCTGAGCCACGAGGGACTTTTAACGATAGAAAGGGGGTGAAGAAGCATGGAGCAACAGCAGAAGGAGTCGTACGCAGAGCCCGTGTTGATCGCGCATGAATTGCTGCGTGATGTGACGGGTCAGAAGTACAAGGAGAAGATCAACGACAAGACCGTAGATACGGTTGGTACCTAAGGTCGTTGGTTTGCGCCATGGGCTGGCCGGTCTGAACCGGCCGGCCAGCTTGTGGCAATCGAGAGAGGGCTGAAGCTAACCAGATGAGGGATGCAATGAATACAGCAGTCGCAGCCGGCGAGTATCTCTTCAATTGTCATGGTCTTGATCTCCGGTTTCGGACGTCCGTTCCTGCATTTGTCGAGCCGGCCCTCGCATTCCTCCGTCATTTCCAGACGGACGTCGTCCAGGGAGCGCCGGTGCTGACGATCCAGTTTGATGAGGTTGCCAGTCGGGCTGCGGTGCCGGTGACGTTGTCAGCAGGCTCGAAGGTGCTGTTTTCAGGAGAGCGGCCTTCCCTGGGAGATGCGGTGCGTTCGCTGTGGCAATGTGAGATCGTGCAGGACGGGGACCGGCTCATTGCCGACTTTCATGAACAGGGTGTCCTGGTGATCGATGGCGCCCGTAATCTGGTAGCGGGCTACTTCATTCGGCCCGATGCGATGCACCCGGACGTGCGGACGAGTTTTCTCCATTTCGCGCTCGCTGAACTGCTCAAGCGCAACGGCTTCTTTACCGTGCATGCGACGGCGCTTGAGTATGCGGGGCAGGGCATCTTGATTCCTGGTTACAGCGGCCAGGGGAAGACGACGTCGTTTATCTCGCTCCTCCGTTCGGGGTTTCGGTACCTATCGGACGACTATCCCTTGCTGTGCGATCGGGGCACGCACATGGAGCTGTTGGCTTTTCCTATGAAGATCGATGTGACGGACCGGACGATCGAGTTCTTCCCTGAGTTGCGCAATGCGGCCCCCGGTCTGTTGAAACAGGGGATCCAGAAGAAATACTTTCAGTCAGAAGAACTCTATGCCGAATCCATCGGCCGCTCCTGCACGCCGGCCATCATCATGTTCCCGCACGTGGTTGACATGCCGCATAGCTGTCTGGAACCGCTGACGAAGACCCGCGCGCTCGAGGCTCTGATGCCGCAGGGCCTTTTGGTCTATGACCAGACCGTAGCCCGCCGTGAGTTTCAGGCCTTGGCGAAGCTCGTCCGGCAGGTCGATTGCTATCGGCTCCACTTCGGCCGCGACATCCTTGATCTGCCCAAGTTGATCCGTCCGCTGCTTGACGCGCGATCCGCGGCGTAATCGGCCGGCGCGAGGGCTGAGCGGTAGGTCCGGGAATTGGGATGAGTAAGAACGTTGTTGATACGCTCTCGTGACGCACATGGTCATGAGGGACTTTGCAGAACGAAAGGAGGTGAAGAACCATGGAGCAACAGAAGAAGGAATCGTACGCAGAGCCCGTGTTGATCGCGCATGAATTGCTGCGCGATGTGACGGGGGTCAAGTATCGGGAGCAGTGCCAGAAGGCGGCGGATGCCGCCTGCGCCGACTAGTCTTGACCTATGTTGGCATAGGGAGAAGACGCGCAGTGTGGATGGGTTGGCCGGTTGAATCAAACCGGCCAACCCATCTCGACTGGACGATGTGTAAGGGTGAGGAGAATGAGAGACGGACAGAGGCGCAATTCGGATCGATCCTGCCATTCCTCCGTCACAGGTGTGGAAGTCGGTGCCCAGCATGATTGAGACGTTCATCTGGCTTGTCGATCGGGTTGGAGAGTACCTCTTTGCGTCGTTTCTTTCCTGGTCGAGTTTTCAAGCAGCCGTCGGACAGATTCCCCGGGTGTTCATCAACTTTTCAAACGGCTTGGCTTGGCCGTATCTCCTTTCCAGCCTGGCTCTCGCCGGGGGGATCTATGCCTTCGCGAAGCGAGCGGGCCGCTTGGCGGACGTGTCCTTTCTGGAATTCGCCTTTCCCGCTCGGCTATATCGCCATCGGTCGACTCTGCTGGATTTCCGGTTTGCGGCAATCGATATCGTGCTGACGTTTCTTCTCTATATCCCCATCATGACAGGGATCGGGGTGCTGGGAGCAAAAGGGATGTCGTGGGTATTGGTCGGGCATCTGGGATGGGAGCCACCCGGTTCTCTTTCTCCGACCGTCATCTTCATGGCGGCCGTTGGTTTTCTCCTGCTGCACGACTTGATCAACTATTGGACTCATGTGTTGTTCCACAAGGTGCCGGCGTTGTGGGCTTTTCATCGGGTGCATCACTCGGTGGAGGTGCTGACTCCTGCGGCCGCGTATCGGATCCATCCCGTGGAGATCATCGGTTTCGCAATGTTGCAGTCCCCGGCAGTCGGGCTCTCCGCGGTCTTCTATGAGAACATTCTTGGTCGTGATCAGCAGATCACGATGATTTTCGGTGTGAGTATCGTTGGTTTTGCGCTCGCTCTGTTGGGGACTCATTTGCGCCATTCGCATATCTGGTTTTCCTATGGCCCGGTGTTCAATCGGCTGTTCATGAGCCCGGCCCACCATCAGATCCATCACAGTATCGATCCGCGCCATTGGAATAAGAATTTCGGGGTCAAGCTGTCGGTCTGGGATGGTTTGTTCGGCACCCACTATCATCCCCGGCATCCCGAGGTGCTACAGGTCGGGTTGCTCGATGCGGCGCCTCGCGAGTTTGAAACTGTCCGGAGCCTGTATGTGAGTCCATTGGCAAGATCTGTTCGAGCTTTGACTCAGTTGCTCGGAGGGAAGGCGTAGCAGTGGGATATTCGTTCCGACACCCAGTTGATGGGGCTGCTGGATGGGTGAACCCAATGCGTTTCCGGGAGGCCCAATTCCTCATCTGGTGCGCCAGAGCGGCGGTGCCTGAGGCTCTCCGTCGCCGGATTCTTGAGGTCGCGCAAGCCGGCTTGAATTGGCCGTTGCTGCTGGAACTGGCAAAAAGTCACGGAGTCGAAGCCTTGCTCGCCAGGACGCTCACCGGACTTTGCGCAGACCTTGTTCCGTCGGCGGACCTGGATACGCTTCGCAGGCGGACGGAAGAGGCAGCCGCTGCGAATCAAGCCGGAGCGGTGGAGCTGCTTCGATTGTCGCGCGCTTTTGATGAGGCCGGAGTCTCCGTGCTTCCTTTCAGGGGCGTAGGTTTCGCAGCCATGATTTATGGTGATCTCACGCTCTGTACTCCAGCCGACCAGGTCGCGCTTGTGCGCCGGCAGCAACTTGCGGATGCAGAGCGGGTGTTGGTTTCTCAGGGCTATTCTGTGCGAGGAGGGGCGGGTGATCGCACCGTTGATGCGGGTGTCTGCGAGCGGCCGCTCGTCTACATTCACGCCGGCACGTCTCGTCAGGTCGAGCTGATGTGGGCGGTGAGGCGTGCGCAGCTGATGTTCCGTATTGACCGGCCGGAGGTGTGGGGTCACGTTCGGCCTCTTTCCCTCGATGGCCGAAAGAGCAAGGGGATGGCTCCGGAGGAAGCGTTGCTTATTCTCTGCGTCCATGGAGCGCATCAGGCATGGGGACAACTCAGCCTGGTGACGGACGTAGCCGGACTCATCCGTGCCGGGCGGCTGAATTGGAAGCGGGTGCTCACGACCGCTCTGGAATGGAGATGCTATCGGGTTCTGTTGCTTGGTCTGGCGTTGTCTCATCGAGTCATGGAGGCGCCGATTCCTCCGCAGATCCTGAACCTGATCACGGCCGATTCCGATATCCTGGGTTTGGCCCAACGTATGCCGAAGAGTCTGCTCCTGCAGCAGCAAGAGGGGATTGACGATCAGGACGTCGGGGCGTTGTTGTTTACGCTTCAGGATGATTGGAAGGCGCGGTGGCGGTATGGGATTGCCTTGTGTCGGAGTCATGATCCCGTCATTCATGCGGCGCCGGCGTGGTTCCGCTGGCGCCGGTCGTTGCACTGGCTCGCTCGCGGCGTCAGCCCTGTCCACACGCTCTCACGATGGCTCTCTCCTCCGGCTTCGATCCGTCACCTGTTCCATCGGTGAATCGAGCCGCCACGCAACGCGTGAGAGTGCCGTGAGGGCGTCGGACCTGCTGTCTGCCGTTGCCCCTGAAAAATTCTGCATGGTAGGATAGCTTTCATCGTTCATTCGCTTGTCCGATTGATGACGAAGGAGGCTCTCATGAAGCGATCTCTGTGGGTGCTCGGTGCCCTCTTAGTTCCGGTCCTTGCAGCACATGTGGCGCTGGCGGCGGGATTTTTCAAAGTGGGCGAGAAGGCGCCTTCGTTTACGCTGACAGCGATTACCGGCGAGACGGTGTCGCTGGATGCCTATAAAGGGAAAGTCATCGTGCTCGGACTGTTCCATATCTGCGATCCCTGTATGATGCAGGGCTCAAACCTTCAGAGAGTATCTGAACTGACTAAAGGAAAAGATGTGGCGGTTGTCGGTGTCAATTCGTCTGGAAATTCAAAGAAAGACGTCGGCGAGTTCTTGTCTGCTTTTCCCGTGAAAGTCACCTATCCCTATTTGCTCGATCCGGGGAAAATCACCGATAAGCTTTACGGTGGTGGAAAATTTATTCCGAATGTCTATGTGATCGACCAGGCTGGAGTTATTCGGTGGCAGCGGGTAGGCAACATGGATATCGATCTTGCAGGAGCGAACGAAATAGTTGCGGAGATTGAGAAGTTGCTGGCGGCTCCTGCAAAAATGTAAGGCAGCTGTGCGATTCACAGACTTCGCGGGCCAGATGAACAAAAGGGTGATGATGCATGGATGAGATGGAATCGGGGAAGCAGAGGTTTCTGGATGTGATCAAGGGGGTGGATGGGGCCGTACAGGTGGTGATTCCGGTCACTCCGTCGAACAGCATGTTTTTGATCTCCCTCACCAAAGGGCCGAACCGGAAATTCATCACCGTGTCTGAAGACGATATCCTGGATCTTCCCAATGACGCCGGCATTCTCACCAAGGTCACGAAATTCGTAAAGGATGCCGTGGCCGCTCTCTGAGCAGCGTGATGTGCGGGAAGGGCGCGAAAGGCGCGAACGAGTACAAAATGATTAAGATTGTTCAGGCGCGTCTCGCTTGTCTCGCGACTCTCGCGCGTCGCGCTCTTGTATCATGAAAAACATTCTACCCGGTATCTGGCAATGGTCCTGGTTCTCTGACGAGAAGCAGATTGATTTCAACGGGCTCTTCTTGACCGTGGGTGAGCATAAAATTCTCGTCGACCCGCCGCCGATGACCGGCGATGCGAGCGCGGTGGTGCTGCGCAACGGCCCTATCGATTACATTATCGTCACGAATCGGGACCATGTCCGTGAAGCGAAACGTTATCAGGACGAGTTCCGCTGTCAGCTGCACGTGCCGGAGGGGGACGCGCCACAGATGGATCTCAAGCCGACCAAAACGTTCAAGGACGGAGAATTGCTGGTCGGCGGGATCTGGGTGGTTCAGCTCAAAGATCAGAAGTCCCCCGGAGAGTCCGCTCTCTTCATTCAGCAGCGGAAGGGCGTCTTGATCCTCGGCGATGCCTTGATCGGGAAACCGGCCGGCGCCCTGTCCATGCTGCCGGCGGAAAAGTATGCGGACCGGGAGAAGGCCAGAGAGGGATTACTGCGGTTGCTGAAGTATCAGTTCGATTCCGTGTTGGTCGGGGACGGTGCATCCATCTTGACCGGCGCGAAGCCCATTCTGGAGCAGGCGCTGCAGTAGCGGAAGTATCTATGCCATTACGAAACGGGCTGTCCGAAGAACTGAACCGCCAGGGGAACGAGCATTTCGCCCGTGGCCTCTACACGGAAGCGTACACCTGCTACGCCAAGGCGTTGGAATGCGACCGGATGACCGGGGATCAGCGGGCGATGGCCGCGACGCTCGGAAATCTTGGGAATATCTGCGCGGTCAGCGGCCGGCGAGACTCGGCGCAGACGTACTATCAAGAAGTGCTGGAGTTGCAAAAGATTCTCGGCGACGAGAAGGGGATCGGGACGACGCTCGGGAATCTGGGCAATCTGCGCGCCGACGCCGGGGAATGGGATCGTGCCCGTGCCTACTATCTCGAATCGCTGGATCTTCTGACCAAGACCCATGATGAAGCGGCCAAGGCGGTGTTGTTCTCGGATCTTGGCCTGGTCGCGCGCGAGAACGGTCAATTCGATCAGGCGATTCAATACTATGAGCACTCGCTCGTGCTGATGCGGCGCTTGGGTAATCAAGGCGGCGTGGCCGATGCCTGGCGGATGATCGGCCGGACGTTCCTGCTCCAGAAGCGTTACGACGATGCGATTGCCTGTTGCCAGACCAGCCAGTCCATCGCTGAACGGTCGCGGGACGAACTGCGGACCGGAGGGGCGCGGTTTGTGCTGGCGCAGTGCTATGAAGAACAAGGCCGGTTGCAGGAAGCGGCGGATCTTCTCGAGCTTGTTGTGCATATGGACCGCAAATATCAGCTGCCGAAGCTGGAAGAAAATACGAATCGTCTGATACGGCTCCGTGCCAGGCTGGCGGAGACCGATCCGACTCCTCCCTATCGTGAGTCGCATGCATGAGTGATCCGGCTGTGTCTGCCTGGTTGCAGCTCCGTACGGCGCTGACGCAGGCGTTTCTCCAACTCTATGAATTGGAACCGGGCGGCGCCCTCGCGATGGATCTCGGGTCCGATGGCTGGTTACTTGAGGTCAAGCCGGATGGCACCGTGCTCTGTCAGTACGGGATTGCGATGGACGATGTCATGGCGTTGATGTCCGACGGGACGCCGGAAGATCTCGGGACGGACGAGGTGGCGAAGCAGGCGAAGTATTTTATTCAGCCGGCGGTCGGGAAGTATCGCGCGCTGCTTCTGCAATCCGGATTTACCGAGGAAACGGAAATGAACGACGAGTTCGTGGCGGCGACCTTTGCGCGTCCGGTCGATGTCACGAATCCGTCCAAGGTGCAGGATCTCATGCGGTGGTGTTTGCGACAAATCGGCGGAGCCTCGTGAAGCCGCGCATCACCAGTTTCGATGAATTTCGTGATGCGGTCTCGGCGTATCGGTTGCCGCGCATACTTCTCACCGCGCTGGAGCTGGATCTTTTTACAAAGATCGGCACGCGTCGCTGGACGATCCCTCAGTTAGCGAAGGCCGTGTCCATGAGCGAGCGGGGACTCTCGATCCTCTGCCGTAATCTGGCCATGTCCGGTCTCCTTACGAAAACGGGTCCGGTCTATCGAAATAGCCGGCTGGCGGCGACGGCGTTGAATGCCCGAGATGCGGCCTATCGCAGAGATTACCTGGATCTCATGACGAGCCATTGGCAGGATTGGGCGCGCCTGGGCGAATCCGTGCGAACGGGGCGTCCGCTGGATCAGGATGAACCGGAAGAGCCTGGTTATCGCCGGCGATTCACCTGGGCCATGCACTATCGGACGTTGGAGACGGCGCCGAAGATTGCTGCACAAGTCGACTTGCGCGGGGCGGCGACGTTGCTCGATCTTGGCGGCGGACCCGGCACCTATGCCATGGCGTTTCTGTCCAAGTACCCGCGCTTGCGGGCCTTCGTTGGAGACCGGCCGGCGGCCCTTGAGGTGGCGAAGGAAATCGCCGAGACGCATAAGGCTGGCCCTCGACTCAGCTATGTGCCGGTCGATTTCACGCAGGAGGACATCCCGGGCAGGTACGATGTCATCTGGTATTCCAATGTGCTGCACATCTATTCACCGGCTACGAATCGTGCCATCTTTCGGCGCGCGTGTGTGGCCTTGAATCCCGGCGGGCGTCTGTTGATTCAGGATGCATTTCTGCACGATCGCGAAAGTCTCCATCCTGCCGAAGCCAGTCTCTTTGCCGTTTCGATGCTGCTCTTCACGGAAGAGGGCAATACCTATTCGGCGAAGGAGGCG
>CAZXNN010000029.1:0-13823 GCA_964641915.1 uncultured Nitrospira sp.
CACCGCCGCCAATCTCGGCCTCAACCCGTCAAACGACGGCAAGATGATTCGGGTCCCCCTCCCCCCGTTGACCGAAGAGCGCCGCAAGGAATTGACGAAGATCTGCAAGAAGCACGGCGAAGACACCAAAGTGCAGATCCGCGGCTTCCGGCGCGATGCGAACGAAGAGTTGAAGAAGCTCCAAAAAGATGCGAAGTTGACCGAAGATGAACTGCGCAAGGGAGAGCAGGAAACCCAGAAGCTCACCGAGCAGTACGGGCAAAAAATCGACGACGTGATCAAGAAGAAGGAACAGGAGATCATGGAAGTCTGAGTCAGGCTTCCAGACCCATCCTCATCGCGTGCCGACTATTTCTACATCCTCTCCGACCTACGCCACCATCGACCTCTCCGCCCTGACCCATAATCTGACACAGTTGCGCCGTCTCCTCTCGCCCGGATGCGAGATCATGGCGGTCGTCAAGGCCAATGCCTACGGCCACGGCGCCGTCGAGGTTGCACGATCGCTCGTCGCACAGGAAGTCACGCGTGTCGCCGTCGTCTCGCTCGACGAGGGCATTGCCCTCCGATCGGCCGGGATCACCGTTCCTATTGTGATGCTTGGGCCTCTATTCGCAGAGCAGCTCCACGACATCATCGCCCACCGGCTCACGCCCGTTCTGAGCGATCGTGCGTTGCTCCCCACTCTGGCCCAGGCCACGGCCTCGCTCGCGACCCCATACCCGATTCACCTCAAAGTGGAAACAGGCATGGGCCGTCTCGGGCTGGCTACGGACGAGCTGTTGAACCTCATCGACTCAGGCCGGTTGCCCGCCTCGCTCCGGATCGAAGGACTAATGACCCACTTTGCCGATTCCGACGGCTCCACGACGAGCCAAACCGAGCAGCAACTCGCTCTTTTTCAGAACGTCGTGAATGGAGTCGCTGCCCGCGGTCTTCGCATTCCACTGATTCATGCCGCGAACAGCGGCGCCACTGTTCGCTATCCACACTCGCACTACTCGCTGATTCGACCGGGCATCATGCTCTATGGGTACCACACCTTGCCGAAATCGATCACGACGCCAGACCTCAAACCGGTCTTGTCATTGCGGAGTTGCATTGCGCAGATGCGTGCCATCCCAACCGGTGGCACCATCAGCTATAACGCGACCTTCGTAGCCAAACGGCCGACCCGCGTCGCGGTACTCCCCATCGGCTATGCCGATGGGTTCAACCGGCGACTCTCGAACCGTGGAGAAGTCCTCGCGCGCGGGCAACGCGCCAAGGTCATTGGCCTGGTCTGTATGGATATGGTGATGATTGATGTGACGGAGATCCCGAACGCTGCCGTCGGAGACGAGGTCATCCTGATCGGCCGCCAGGGACGTGATCAGATTACCGCTGCCGATCTGTCCGAATGGACCGGCACGATCGCCTACGAAACGCTCTGTGCGATCGGTCCACGCATCCCACGCCGCTACCAAACCTCCTAGCACGATCGCCTTCGGCGGCTAGAAATTCATTCGGAATGAAATCCCGCCGGTATGATAGGTCGTGCGATAGAGTCCGTTCACTGCCGTCGCCAGGGCGCACCCGCAACTCACCGTCCGCTGTTCGTAGATGGAAAGCTGATAAGACAGGTCGAATCCCACGGCCTTCGGCTTGATCGGGCCGACCCCGAAATCGCCGCACCGAATCCCGAAGATTGTTCCACCCTCCTTGCAGACCAGCCCGAATCCCACCGACGGGATATGCACATCCGCCCCGGGGATGGCGGGATCGAACGTGAGATCAGGAATCTGCGTCGGTGAATTGGTATAGCCGGCGCGAACGGCCATTTCCCACTCCGGCAGCGAATCCATCTTCAGCCAGCGGTACTCCGTCCCGAGCATCACCGTGTAGGTGCTACGCCAGTTTTGCGGCTGAGGAATGACGCCGCCGTTCGCGAGATAGATATCCAGATTCCTGACGGATTTCCATCCAACATAGTCCACATCCAATTCCAGCTTCCACTCACGCTCAGCCGTTCTCGTCGGCCAGATCGCGATCGCTCCTGTAATGACTTGCGGCAAGACGAACGTCGTCGAGGCATCCGACGTCTTCACGCCGTTGGCGAGAATCCCGCCGCGCAACGGCAACGGAACCTGATTCCGGTACACCACACCGATATTGGCAACCGGCTTCCCCTCGGCGTTGCGCAACGCCGTATACAAGAGACTGACGTTGAAGCCGGCCGCTGTGCCCTTCCCATAGAGCTCGGCGTTCGATCCGGCTGCCCCGAACACGGCAGGCGATCCGGGCGGAGCGATGAATTGTTTCTCGAAATGCCCTTCGCCCAGCATATCTGAAAATGTATAGATGTCGGCGCCGAGACCGAGCGACAGATCCGGCGTGACTTGATAGGCGAGGGTCGGTTTGATATCGATCAACGGTAACGCGGAAAAGGTGGCCTTAAATCGTTGGGGGCCGGCGTCCGAATACCGGCTGACTGAGCCGAGCGGTGACGTCAGGCCGATCCCGACGGTCAGTCCGTTCAACATCGACGCCCCAAGATCGCCGAGATTCGCCGTAACAAATAGATGCGCCGGCGGCGGCCAAGCCAGGCTGCCGTCGCGAGTACCGGTGGCGTTGGCACCGGAGGTGCCGGTGAAACTGGTGGTTCCTCCGGTCAGCAATCCACCGGCCAGGATCTGCACGCCGCGCAGCTGTGTCATGCCCGCGGGGTTGTAGTGCAACGCCGACGGATCGTCCGCCTGAGCCGCGAAGGCGTTTCCTTGCCCGGACGCGGACGTCCCCTGCCCCTGGATCCTCGGCACCTGAGCCGAGGCGGGAGAGGAGAAGCAGCTCGATAGAAGGACACCTCCCACGATCGCACCGACCAGCAGCACTCCACCGCATCTCCACGTCGCTGTCATCAAGGCACCCTCCGATATGTGGCGGCCATCGAATCACTCCGATCCCGCATCCGCAAGATTATTGAAACCAGTGCGCCATGACCGCATCCAGCTCAGCGGCCTCAAACGGCTTGAGCAAATAGGCCTGGGCCCCCATCCCAATCGCTTGGACCGCCAGCTCCTTGGAACCGGACGCCGTCATGATAATGATCGGGATTTCTGGAATCTGCAATCGAATCTCTTTCAGGAGATTCAGTCCTTCCATCCGTTCCAGACCGAGCTCCAGGATGATACCGGCATACCCGATCGACTGAATTGCGGTACGCAGTTCCTGCCCGTCCGTCGCGGCATCGGGGTGATAGCCGCCGGCCTTCAGCCGGTCGGACAGCCACTGCCGAATGTCCGGATCCTCATCGGCCACCAGCACGCGCCGCGCTGCAACCGGCTGGCTTGGCTGAGACGATGGGGTCGTCGATCGGAGGGGCAATGTAAACGAGACTTCGGCTCCCCCTACCGGCCAGTTGTTGGCCGAGACACTTCCCCCTTGCAGCTCGACCAGCGTTTTGACGATGGAGAGCCCCAACCCGAGCCCCTTCGGGCCGCTCCGCTGCCCATGCTGCACGCGGAAAAACGGATCGAAGATCTTATCCAGATCCTCGGCCGGAATTCCCGGTCCCGTATCCCTGACCAGAACACGAACGAACCGCGGACTTGATGATTCGATAGCCACCGTGATCTCGCCGTCCTCCGGCGTATACTTGACGGCATTCTGGATCAGATTCACCGCCACCTGAATCAATCGATCGCGATCGGCCAAGACCTCAATGCGGTTATCTGGGGCAGTCAGACCGAGCCGCTGCCGCCTGGCGGACGCCAGGGGGCGCAGTTGCTCAATGGCGTCAAGCAAACAAGACTCCAAATCCACATCGACCGGATGCACCTCCAAACGGCCGGCCTCGATCCGGGTCCGGTCCAGAAGATCTTCGATCATCCGAATCAGCCGATCGGAGTTGTCCAGCATGCGGAACAGATACCGCTGCTGCTTCTCATTCAGCGGACCGGTGAGTCCGTCCAGAAGATTTTGCACGAACCCCTTGATGGAGGTCAGCGGGGTACGCAGCTCGTGCGAGACATGCGAGAGAAACTGCGACCGGAGCCGGTCGGCCTGCTCCAGCGCCTCGGTGCGCTCACGAATCTTCAACTCCAATCCAACGTTCCATTCTTCGATCTGCTGATAGGCCGCCGCATTATCGAGCGCGATGGCGACTTGATTCGCCAGTGTGGTCATCAGCTCAAGATCGTCCTTCGTCAAGCTCGGCTCGTGCGTCCGGTCCACCGTCAGGATCCCCAGAATGTGGTCTTTGGCTTTCAGCGGGACGATGATCAGGGACTTCGTCCGGCTCAGTTCCGCGAGCCGTCGATTAATCGGATGGAGCTCCTGCCAGACCGTTTGGATATCCGCGATCAACAGCGGAAGACCTTGCAGGACCGCCATTCCCTCAGGGCTGTTCCGGTCCGTGACCGGCACCTCGCAGTCCTGCGAGTAGGCCAAGACCTCATCGGAGGCTCCGATCACGCGCACATGCCGAATCACACTGCGCAAGGGATCGAACATCGACACCATGGCACGGTCGTAATGCAAATCCTGCGTGAGCGTTTCCAGGACACGCTCCAGCAGCGTATCACGATCCAACGTCGCGCTGAACAGGAGTCCGGCTTGATGCAGGGCCGTCAGTTGCGTCACCTTCCGCCGCAACTCGACCCGCGTCTGCTCCTGCCCCAAATAGGCCTCGCGCAATTCTTCATGCCGCGACTCGACGAATGCGATCTGTTCGCGAATGAGCGATTCCCGCTGTCGGCTTTCCTTCCGCAGACGGCGCTGCATCAGCCATCCGCCCGCCAGGACCGGACTCAATCCGGCAAGCGCCATCTCAGCCGGCCCCATGGCGGGGAACAGAAGGTGCGGTCCTCCCGCAAGGCACAACCCGATCAACCCGCTCCACAGCATCCAGTGCGACTCGCGCCGGGAGCCTGGGTTGCCCCAGCCATCCCACGCCGGTTCAGGCTGCAAGAGACCGAGCCCGGACGTATCCGCAACGGCCTCACGCGGAGCCGTCTCGGACGGCACCGGCAATGCCGCCAGCGTCTGGGCCGCCCGTCCCCATCGCGCCGTCCCGTCGCTCTGCCATCGAATCAGCCATCGGCACCACTCATCGTCGTTGGAGACGCACGACAGATTCGTCAACGTCGCCGGAGGCAGCCCATGCACGCGCGCCGGAACCGCCGCGAAGATCCCCTGGGCGGACTGACAGACCAGATAAGTGCACCGCCGCCTGAATGGCCCGAACTGGCGAAGCGTCCGGTCGGAAAAGCGCATGGCAAGCGTGGCGGAACCCGGCGTCACATCGACCACCCGGCATTCGACCGAACCTGAAGCAAACTTGTTGCCGAAATAGGGAAACATTCCGTAGATCTGTTCGAGCGAGAAGGGTCGCGCCAACACCTGAATGATCGGCGACATTTTTTCCATCCCGCCCGCGAAGATGAAGTTCGGATCGCCGGTCAAGAGTTCGCAGAACTCGTAGAGATAGGCGGCAAATTCGTAAGAGTAGCTATTCCAGGGGTACTTCAGAAACTCCGGCGTGACATGGTAGACGGAATCTTTGATGCGTTGATTCAACAGCACGCACAATTCGTCGACGGCCTCCGGGCCTGCGCCGTCCCCCCGTTCACGAGTCAGCGTCTTCTCCAGGTCGAGAATGACCGCCCGAATGCTCATGCCGCTCAAATCCCTGATCGTCTGGCCTTGCTCGTCCAACCCGAACGGGCGAAACTCCATGAACGGCCGGTCAAGGATTCTGCGTTCCTTTGGCAAGAGCTCAATCGACGGCAGTACTGCCGGTTCGATGACGTCCAAGGACTGAATAGACATGGCACCCTCCCCTCCGGGGACACACCGCACGCGCCGGATATCCGGATTCCGGCGAGGCTAGTATAGGAAGGGAGGCTAGGGACTTCAAGAGAGAAGATCGTGCGGCGGAAGGGATGGATCACGCGGAAAGACCGATCAACAGCGCCGATTCGGCAGGCTCTGTTGACCGGCCCGGCAGGAGAGCGCAGCGACCTACTGCTTCACCCGGCGCTTGAGTTGCTTCTCGATGCTGGCCACCTTGCTGGAGAGCCGGCCTTTTGCCGCCTTGCGATAGTCGACCTTGATCGTGCAGGAAATGCGTCCGCAATCCTTGCGCATCCGTTCGTAACACTTCTTCACGACGCCGAAGACTTCGTCCCATTCCCCTTCCAGCACGGTGCCCATCGGATTGAGCCGATAGTCCACACCGCTCTTGTCGATAATGTCGAGCGACCGGGCGACATACTTCCCGACACTCTCCCCTTTGCCCAAGGGGGACATGCTGAATTCGAGCAAGACCATGGTCTCCGACTCCTTTATGTGGTTTTGGCCGCCGGTGCCGCCGTGGCCGTCTGCCGGGCGCGCTCGTCCTGCCATACCTTCGGATATTGCACTTTGCCCAAGAGACGGAACCCGTCCAGCGCTTCACGTAGTAATGCGCGCCGCTTGTCCGCATCGGGCTCGTTCGCCTTCGCCTGCTCGCGGAGATGACCCAGCCAGTCGACAAAGGCCGAAAACTCGCTATCGAGAATACGCTCCAGGTCTTCCTTCATGAATCCCGACAACGCCGGGGCCACCCCGCTGCTGCTGATCGCAACCCGGGCATGCCCGACCGCTACCACCGCCGGCATCGTGACACTAGACAGCTCCGGCATGTCCACCGACCACAGGAGAAATCCCTTTTCCCGCGCCTTGCCCAGCAGCATCTTGGCAAATTCCCGATCTCCACGGATCGTATTCAGCACCAGTATCGTATGCTCCAGATCGGTCTCGCGGAAATGCCGGCCGCGATGAATGACCTTCGCGGACGCGGCCAACAGCTTCAACGTTTCATGCAGCGTCGGACTGATCACCGTCACCCGGGCGCCGGATTCGAGCAACCGCTGAGACTTGTCCGCCGCCTCTTCATCGCCGCCGATCACCAGGACGGAAAAGCCCTTCACATCGAGCACCAAAGGAAAACCAGGATTGGGAGCCATAACGTGTTCCTCCATACGGCACAGGGTGTAACTGGCAGCCATCATACAATAGCGTCTTCCTGGCCGTAAACCGTACCCTCCCCTTTTCCCCTCGACCTGTCTATAATGCGACGCTCATTGAGACTCTGGAGGATGTATGGCCGGCATATCAGGACAAGCGATCGGAATGGCAGGCAGCATCATTGGTCTGGCGGCCCTCGCTGCCTGGCTCGGACTCGCCCATAGCTGCGATCCCGCCACCGGAGAACCGGTCGTCGCAGGACGAGTCACCATCGCCCCGAATCTGGCCGATCAGGTCAAGCCGACCGACGTGCTCTTCGTCATTGTGAAGCGCCCTCAGGGTCCGCCACGTCCAATCGCCGCCAAGCGCATCGATCATCCGACCTTCCCCGCCTCCTTTGAAATCACCAACGCCGATGTAATGGTGGAAGGGTCGGAGCTTCGCGGGATGGTGGATATCGTGGCCCGACTCGATCGTGACGGCCAGGCCGGCCCGGCCCAGCCAGGCGACATCGAAGGACGCTACGCCAAAAACCCCACCCTCCCGGGCGGACGAGACTTCGAGATTGTCTTGGATTCGGTGAAGTAGCGAAGGAAAGTACTAAGTGATCAGGGCCTGAATTCGAACCACCCGACACTCACGGGATGCTCAAAAAGCTTTCCCGCAAGGCCGCAGCGAGTGAAGGACCGAGGCGTACCCTCTGGGGTACGTTGAGGGTCTGAACGATGTGAGAACGCAGCGGGGGAGCTTTTTCAGCATCCCGCCTACGTCTCGGCAGGGTCGGCGTCTAGTTCCATGTTCCAGTAGAGATAGTCCCGCCAGCTCTCAGGCGTATTGCGGATCCCGATCGTAATTGTAATCACCGGACTCCAGCGCGGCTTCACGGGCTTCTTCTTCAACTTCATCCCGGCTTCCTCCGGCGTCCGCCCGCTCTTCTTATTGTTACAGCGCCAGCAAGCCGTGGTGATGTTCTCCCACGTCTTCTTCCCGCCCTTGGCAATAGGAATCACGTGGTCGAAGGTCAACTCTTCCGTTCGAAACCTCCGGTTGCAATATTGGCAGGTGTAGCCATCGCGCGTAAAAATATTGATGCGGGAAAACTTCACCGCCCGGTGGCTGTCTTTCAGACGCACCAGCTTGAGGAGCCGCATGACTGCAGGGAGTTTGATCGAGAGAGAGATGCCGTGGATTTCACGGTCGTAGACTTCGAGGACTTCGACTTTACCCTGCCACAAAAGGGCAATGGCTTTTTGCCAGTGAACCACACGCAGCGGTTCGTACGTCGAGTTGAGCAGGAGAGTCATTTCCATGCAGCAACCTCATTCCCTACCTGGCTCCTCTCTACGAGGCGGTCCAGTTGATCGAGGAACTCTATGTGGTTTTTATGCCATACCCCCTGATCGAAATCAAGCAACTCCGCATCCCTCACCCTCTAGACGCCGCTATCAGTTTTTTGGGACACTGCCCTCCATGAAAGACTTCGTTACCGTGGCCGCGCTCACCGACGTGCCTCCGGGAACAACAAAGACGGTGGACGTCAGCGGCATCTGGATTGCGCTCTGCAATGTCGACGGAACGCTTTATGCGGTCGACAACACCTGCCCGCATGCCGGCGGGCCGCTTGGAGAAGGAAAGCTGAAGGAGGGCATCATTGAATGCCCCTGGCACGGATGGAAATTCGACCTGAGAACCGGCCAGCGTGTGAACAATCCGAACTTCACGGTGGCCTGCTGCGACGTGCGTGTCGTAGACGGGCAGATTGAGATCAAACTCCCGGAGGACCTGACATAGGGGGCATGGGAGGAGCACCAGGCAACGGCGGAGCAGGAGTCTGCGGCCGATCGGATTCCGGTGGCATCGGCGTGACGCCATCGGCAGGGACCGAGGCGGCATTGACCTTCTTCTTCCCCAAGTGCGCATGCCAGATAAATTCCCGCTCAAACCATTGACCGTTCACACTTTGATCGCGCAGCTGCAGCCGAATCTCGTAGAGATCCCCTTCCACTTGTTTGACCCGCCACTCACCGAGCCGAACCCCCTGCCCACGCTCCTTCATCGAGCGAACATGTTCGTTCATCGCTTGAAGAATCGTCGGGAACCCGATGGCCTGATGCGTCTGCACCATGGCCAGCGCCTCGGCGGCCTGCTTATCCGCCATCGGATTCAGAGAGGGCGGCTTCGTAAGAAAATAATAGAGCCCGCCAAACACGAGCACGGCTACCACCGCATAGTGGAGCGTTCTCACCAAGAACGAGGATTCTGATGATACAGTCGAAGGAGACGGATCGATACTCATAGTTCAGAACTCAATTCCATACGAGAGAATGATCGGCTGAAACGCGAAAATACGCCGTCGGCATCTTAGGAAGCGCTTGGATGGTTGTCAATGGATGATCCCGCGCGCTAAGCTGGCTGCTTGTCTGACGAAAAGCCGGTGTGCTACAAGTAACGAGGCACCGTCATTACTCGAATCACCAAGAGCGCCTCGCATGAAATTCTTTTTGTACGGAGACAATCTCAATCTCACCCAACTCAAGCGCCGGGCGCCGGAACATCAGTTCCTCTACCTGGCCACGCTGGGCGATCACACCATCAAGTTCTGCAGGTGGTCGGCACAGTGGCGTTGCGGACTCTCCAGCATCGCTCCGTCCCCTGGGGAAAAGGTCTGGGGCGCGGTCTTCGAAGTGACCGACGAAGATCTGAAGATTATGGATGAGTTTGAACAGGACGTGCCGCCAGGCGCCTACAGGCACCTGCAGATTACGGTCCTGAATGAAGCCGGCGAGAAGGAACTCGTCACGACCTACGCCGCCAATCCCATCGGGAAGTTTAAACCGAAAGACCACTACCTCGACTGGGTCATCAAAGGACTCAAACAGTGGAAATTGCCGGAGGAAGCCATCGAACAGTGGCAAGCCTACCGGCCTTCGTAGGCAGCGCGACGCACGCGCTGTGTTCACCCATCACCCACTCTCACTGAGGGAACTATGCCAAAGCCAAAGCATCATATTCTCGTCTGCACCAACTCCCGTCCTCCGGGCCACCCCAAACCCTCGTGCGGCAGCGCCGGAGCAGCACAGCTGCTCATGGCCTTCAACATGGGCCTCATGCAGCGCGGCGTGCAGCCAGGCCAGGTGCTCGTAAGCGGCACCGGATGCCTGGGCCCCTGCGAACAGGGCCCGACCGTGGTCGTCTATCCCGACACCACCTGGTATTCGAAAGTCACCGAGGCCGATGTCGCAGTCATCCTTGATGAACATATTGCCAAGGGAACGTCGGCCGCGAAACTGAATCCCGACGCAGTCTGGAAATAATTTCCGACGAGTGAGTTATGGCCAGCGCAACCCATCATGAACACAAACACCATGCACCCCGCTCGATCGGGTGCATGGTCATTACCTGCAGCGACACCCGCACGCCTGAGACGGACACGAGCGGCCAGCTCATCCAGAAGCTGCTGAAAGAACAGGGACACAGTATCGCCGCCTACCATCTGGTGAAAGACGAGCCGGCCCAGATCACCGCGCGGATCACCGAAGGCATCGCCAACGAATCCGTCCAGGCCATCATCGTCAACGGCGGGACCGGAATCTCCCGGCGGGATTCGACATTTGAGGCAGTGGACGCGATGCTGGAGAAACGGCTGGATGGATTCGGCGAAGTCTTTCGCTATCTGACCTATCAAGAGATCGGCTCACCGGCTATCATGAGCCGGGCCACCGCCGGCATCATCAAAGGCCGCGTCCTCTTCTCCACCCCCGGCTCAGAAAACGCCGTCCGCCTGGCGATGGAAAAACTCATCCTTCCGGAACTCGGGCATCTCGTCAAAGAACTCACGAAATAGAACAGGCCATCAGCTTTTAGCCGTCAGCCTTCAGCTTCGATACATCCAGAAAACTCACCCCAACCCCTGATTCGGCTGAAAGCTGAACGCTGACAGCTGATGACTTTTTTCAGTCCTGCGAAATCTTCGGTTCAGAGTACCTTTGCATTTCCGTCGAAATGTTCGACTGCGCGTACTTCCGGTAGGACAACATGACATCCCGCACGGAGACCACGCCGACAATCTCTCCGGCTTTGGTCACGGCCAGATGGCGCACGCCGAGGTCGCCCATCATTTCTTGAGCATCATCTACCGACTCGCTCCCCTCGATCGTGCACAGGGGCGTCGTCATGATCTTCTCGACTGTCAACTTGCCGAGAGGCTTACTGGTCGCCACCGCCCGGCGGACAATGTCCGTGTCCGTCACAATGCCCACCAACTGCTTACCCTTCTTCACCAGCAACGACCCGACCCGGGCCGTCCGCATCTTCTTCGCCGCACTCACGATCGACACTGCCGGCCCGACGGTTTTTGGATTCTTGCTCATGATCTTGGATACGGTAGACATGATTTCCCTCCCTCTCGTTGATGGTATCGAGTGGAAAGAACGCCGGCCGCGCTCGTTCAGCTTTGTCTTAGAGTAACACAGTCAGAAGGGGGCACTCAAAACCGTCGAAACAAGACGCCAAAGAGATGTGCGCCTGGGCACTAGCTTCGCTTCTAATATTCAGAAGCTCCGTCTGTTCAAAATGGCCTTCCGGCGAGGCCGCAGGCGAGAAACGACCGGAGGAGGTACATACCAAGATTCGCTTGATCCGCTCACTTCGATCACATGCTAGCAGATAGCTAAAAAGGATGCTCAAAACGGTCATCCAACAAGGCCGCAGGGAGTAGGACGACTGAGGCGTACCCTCTGGGGTACGTCGCAAGGAGACCTACGACTGAGAACGCCGTTGGGGAGCGTTTTCAGCATCCTTACACTGTCAGTACAATCTTCCCGAAGAACTTGCGCGAGAGCATCTGCTCCTGAGCCGCGCGGGCCTCTTGAAGCGGATAGGTACGATCGATCACCGAAATCAGCCGCTTCTGGCCCACCAACTCCGCCGCCTTCACCAGTTCGGCCCTGGTACCCATGTACGAACCCTTGATCGTATACTGGCGGGAATAGATATACCGGAGATCCACCTTCACCTCGGCGCCGGTCGTGGCCCCGCAGGTAATCAAGCGCCCGCCTTTCGCCAGCGAGGCCAGACAGCTCTCCCACACCTCCGGCCCGATATGTTCGATGACCACATCGACGCCATGGCCTTCGGTCAAGAGCTTCACACGATCCGCCACTTTCTCCTTCGTGTGATTGATGACCGCATCGGCGCCGAGCACCACCGCCTTGGGGATCTTGTCGTCCGATCCGACCGTCGTGATCACGCGCGCGCCGGCAAGCTTGGCCATTTGAATCGCCATGGTCCCTACGCCGCTCCCTCCGCCCATGATCAACACGGTCTCGCCGTGTTGGAGACCGGCTTGGGCAAACAACATATGCGACGCGGTCACCGAGACGAGGGGGAACGCCGCTGCCTGCTCGAACGAGAGGTTCTCCGGCATCGGCATCACATTGCGGAACGGCACCTTCACATACTCGGCATAGCCGCCGTGCGTCATCGCCCCCAGCAAACTGTAGGAGCGGCAGAAGTTGTCCCGTCCTGCCAGGCACTGTTCGCATTTCCAACAGCTGATCCCGGGCGAGATGAACACCCGCTGCCCGACCGTCACGTGATCAGCCTGCGCCCCGACCTGCTCCACGACACCCGCCACGTCGGATCCTGACACATGCGGCATCGGCATGGGATAGGCGGGATTCCCCTGCCTGATCCAAATATCGAGATGGTTCAGTGCGCAGGCTTTGACCTTGACCAACACCTCATCCGGCCCGATCACCGGCGTCGGCAGATCCTCATACGACAATTTATCCGGCCCGCCATGCGCACGAAATAAGACAGCTTTCATAAGTCTCCTAGCTTTCAGCGGTCAGCATTCAGGAATCAGCCTTCCGAAACTGAAAGCTGACGGCTGACAGCTTCCTCGCTAAAATTTTAAGGTCCCCTCCACCACCATCACACACTCCCCCCCGACTTTGACTTCCTGAATGACTCCGTCGGACGAATCCACCTGGATGAGAATACGCGAGGGCCGCTCGATCTCATAGCCCTGCTCCGAGACAATCTCGGTCGTCGGCTTCACATCAATAATGCGGTGATGCACCAGATACGCCCCGAGCGCGCCGCTCGCGCTGCCGGTGGCGGGATCTTCCAGGATGCCGATGGCTGGCGCAAACATGCGGGTATGGACCGTCGAATCAGGCTCGACCGTGACGGTCGTGAAGACCATGATGCCATTGGCACCGAAGCGGCCGCAGAGATCGGTAATGGCAGAGGGATCGGGGTTGATCGACCGGATCGCCGTCAGCGTCCGGATCGGTAGAATCAGAACCGGCAATCCCGTCGACACCACCTCGATCGGCGACTTGGCCTCCGCCACTACGTATTTCGGCAGCCCGAGCGAAATGGCCAGTTTGTAGAAGTCTTCCTCATCCTCCACCGCATCGAGAAACTCCGGCTTTGGCTGCGACATGACCACGTGCTCAATCTGCTTCCCCACCCCACGCAATTCCACCGGGAACAAGCCGATGTTGCATTCGTAAAGCAGGCGGGTGACCGCGCCGGTGAGCGGCACGAGCCCGAGCTGTGCCAGTAGATAAAAAGTCCCGATGACCGGATGGCCGGCAAAAGGCAGCTCTTGCGTCGGCGTAAAGATCCGCAACCGCACCACGGCCGCCTGATCGGTCGGAGGGAACACAAAGACCGTCTCGGAGAGGTTCATCTCCCGGGCAATCTGCTGGAGCTGATCATCGGAGAGCCCGTCGGCATCGGGAAACACGGCAACAGGATTGCCGCCGAACGGCTCGGAGGTAAAGACGTCGGCCTGGTAGAATTTCAGCGAACGGCGATCAGGCATG
>CAZXNN010000029.1:13923-16999 GCA_964641915.1 uncultured Nitrospira sp.
CTCGGAGGTAAAGACGTCGGCCTGGTAGAATTTCAGCGAACGGCGATCAGGCATGGTAGTCACTCCCCTTCATCCTGACTCCTCATCCCCGGACATGGTTAAAAAGGCCTTGTGGCAAGGCCGCAGGGAGACATAAGACCGAGAACGCCGCCAGAAGCCTTTTACAACAAGTCGCTAGGCAGGACGAGGCAACGCCTCGTACGGCTGCGTCATCGGATTGCGAACATAGTTCTCGACATAATTCTGCAGCGAGCCGTTGCGATAGAGCTGTTCGTTGGCAAAGCGCGTATCGACCTTGTGCAATACTTTGACCCGGACGCCGGTCTTCTCGGTGAACTGATCCAGCGTCACGCCGGTAATGTCCGTGAACGGCCCGCGGCCCGACTGCATAATGCACTTCGGCACGTGAATGACCTTTTCTGTCGTCAGCCGCCGGGCGATATCGTCGAACGTCAGCAGCACCGTGCAATCCGAATCCCCGCTCAACATCGCGTTCGGCACGTAGAGCACCCGCGCCTTGTTCTTCCGGTACATCGAGAGAATCTTCGAGACGCTCCAGCCCGTGACCAGCGTATCCTTCTTCTCTAATTCAAGCGAATCGAAGAGGCTGATGATCCGCTTCCGGCTCAGAAATGCCGTGATATAGGCCTCGGTATGGATCGTCTGGAGATTCGGCAAGGCCGCATCGTAGGTCCGCAGCGCTTCCTCCGCCAGATGCTTCCGGCCCTGCCGCATGAGGCTCGCCGTCTCTTCCTTGAGGCCGCGCACCGGCGTGAGCGTGCCCATCCAGAGCACACACTTCTGATTGACCTTGGAAATCTCCATCGCATCCTTCGACATCGTATTGGCGTCGAAGGCATAGAAATTCGCGGACGACACGGCCGGGCCATCCAGCACCTTCATCAGATGCTTCACCGAGGGCGCGTGCGGCATGAGCCGCTGGCGATAGTCGCTGAGGGTGATGACCGAGAGTTCGAAGTTGATCCGGCCGGGATATTGCGCGACCAGCTGATGGATCTTCGGCACATGCACGAAGCCGACGGTGAAGAACTGGATGCTCTTGTCCGTGTACTTCAGAAAGTCCTCGACCCACTCCATCGCCTTAGGATGGAGAAACAGATCGGTCCATTCCATGAACTCGTTGCCGCCCAGGCACCAGAACTGCTTCGGGTCCGTCGGTTTCCTGCTGATGTAATCGAGAATGTACTTCCAGTCTTCGTCGGTAGTCTTCGGCGGGTCGAGCGTTTCGCGGTAGGAATGATCCAGCTCGTAGCAGAACTCGCACTTCACCGGGCAATCGCGCCCGAGGCTGAGCGGGATCTTCCCCGCATCCATCTCGCGGCGCAACACATCGCGATAATCGTTCTTGGTAAAGATCGGCGCGGCCTGAAGCATCGGGAGGGGCATTGGCATTGATTGACGACCTTGCTCCAGCTAAAGTAACAGTATGACCGACGAAACCATCCCCGAAGAAATCGCCCGCGCGCTGGAGGTGCTGGGCCTCACGCTCCCCGTCACCACCGAGGATCTTGAACGGGCCAAGCGCGTGCAGCTCTACACCTGGAATCCCGCCCGCTACGCGAACCTGACGAACAACCCCAAAAAGTACATGGAAGCCTACAAGAAGGCCGAGGAGATGACCAAGCTCGTCGAAGCTTCGTATGCCCTCCTCTGCGCCGTGCTCGTTCCGGACGAAGATCCCCGTTCCTCGTGAAGCGTATTTCGTATCTCGCAATACCGTTGCTCATATCTCGTCACTCATAGCTCGCGAGATACGCTTCACGATTCACGCACGACGCGCTATCCCACTCCGTGGGAAACCACCCGGCTCCTGCCCTCTTTGCCGTCTTCTCCTTCATTCATCGACACCGGCCAAGTGACCAATCCTGAGACGGCATCCGACGCCGTCGTCTGCGTCTGCTTCGCATAGATCTGCGGCAGCTTGTTGGTGCCGAACTTGGAGATGTAGAGGAACACGTGCTCGCGGGAATTCACCCGCACCGCCCAGGGTTGGAAATCGTTCTTGTAGAACTCTTCGCACATCTGCATCGCGTCCAGGCACGAGAGAGTGCTCGGCTCGTTCAACGTGTAGTAGTAGTCCAGCGGCAGGTCGTACTCCTCCTGCTTGTGGATCGTGATGCCGAACTTCTCCGGGTTGCGCACCATCGGCGTGTGCCGGTAGGCCACGAAGTAGAACAGTTCCACGGAGTGAATCACCGGCTGGTTGTCGATGACGAACTGCCGCGTCTCCAGCGCCTCGTCCTTCGTCTCGCCGGGGAAGCCGTAAAAGGCCATCACGTGGTTCCAAATCCCCGCCTTCGATGCCTGATGGAGATTGTTCTGGATCACGCTCTTCTTCGCATGCTTGTCCATGAGGTTCAGCACGCGCTCGTTCGCCGACTCCATGCCGTAATACAGCGTGCAGCAGCCGGCCTTGGCGGCGAGGTCCCAGATAGCTTGATCTTGCAGCGTCTCTTCAAAGCGGATCAGCGTCGTCCATTTGATGCCGACGTTCTGCTCCACCAGCAGCTGCGACACTTTCTTGAAGAGGGCCGGCGGATAGGATTCGTCGGAGAAGAGGAAGTGTTTGCACTGGTACTTATCGCGCAGCGCCGTCACCTGTTCGATCACATGCTGCGCTGTCATCCCGCGATATTGATCGAAGTAGCCCTGCCCGTGGTCGCAGAACGTGCAGCGACCCCAGTAGCAGCCGCGCGTCGCGAGGTAGGGAATGATCCGCTCCGGGACAAAATAGTGATCCAGCGGCAGGCCGTCAAAATCCGGCAATGGCAGGGCCGCCGTCTTCTCCGTATAGACTTCCTTGCTCTGCTTCACCCCGTCGGCATGGCGATACATGAGATTCGGCACAGACTCCATCGGCCGCTGACCGTTCAGCGCCTCGATATACCAGAGCAGCGCATGCTCGCCTTCGTAGAGAATCGCCGCATCGAACACCTCGGTGAAGAACCGCTCATGATGCGGCAGCTCTTCCTGCAAGCGCGTAATGACATTACCCCCGACCACCACCTTGATGTGCGGGAACGTCTCCTTGATCATCTTGCAGAACGTTAGCCCC
>CAZXNN010000030.1:0-16832 GCA_964641915.1 uncultured Nitrospira sp.
CCACGGAGATCGCGAGCGGGATCTACCGCGATCAAGCGCACATCGTGGGCACGCTCGCTGACATCGCGCAGGCATCCGGCATCGAACCCCTGGCGATTCCCGAGTTGGTTGCCTTGGTCAGTCTGTCCAAAAATGGAGCGGACACCCCTGCCAATGTCGTAGTCCGGGGCACCCGGCCGGACGCCTTCACGCTGCGGCCGCAGGTTCGCCTGAGGCAGGGACGCGCCTGGCAGCCCGGCACAACCGAAATCGTCATCGGCGCGCAAATCGCCAAACGATTTCTTCGCGACGGTATCGGCTCTCATTTGCGCATCGGGAAACGGGAGTGGCTCGTCGTCGGCATCGTGGAGGCACAGGGAACGGCGTTTGAGTCCGAGATTTGGGGGGACGTCGATCAACTCATGGCCGCGTATGGGCGGGACTCCTACTCGTCGCTCACCCTGCGCCTCTCCAATGCAACGGCGTTTCAATCTCTGGAGACCGCCATCGCGGCGGATACCAGGCTCCTGCTACAAGTGAAACGAGAGCGCGATTACTACCGCGAGAAATCATTGACCATGGCCACTTTCATTCGCCTGCTGGGCTTCACCTTCACCTTCATATTTGCCATCGGTGCTGTCCTGGGCGGCACCATGACCATGTACGGCGCCGTCGCGTCGCGCACAAGAGAAATCGGGATGCTGCGGGCGCTGGGATTCCGGCCGCGCCAAATTCTCTCGGCGTTATTGTTCGAATCCCTCATACTCGGAGCCTTGGCCGGTCTGCTGGCCGTCGCAGGCGGCACTGCATTACAGTTTGTCACCCTCTCGACGATGAACTTCAGCACCTTCTCAGAAATCGCGTTTCGCCTGACGCTGACTCCCGCATCCGCGCTGGCCACCATGGGATTTGCACTGGGCATCAGCATGGTCGGCGGCATTCCTCCGGCAGTTCGGGCTGCCCGCTTGTCCGTCGCCGCTGCCTTGCGCGCGCCAGGCCGATAGCGGCTGCATCTGCATCCTGACTAGGCAACTGGCCTTCTCCAAGAAAGAGAGCATTTCTACCCAGCGTCTAAACATGGTTTCCTGAGTGCGGCTGAGCGTATGTGGTTTCGGCTGCCACGAAAGAGGCGAGCATGACCATCCAGATAGCCCTCAATCCTTCACATGTCGATTTTCAGCAATTACGGACGCTCCTGAGCGATTCCGGTTGGGGCGCCGCTGATTTCTACACAGATGCCGTCTTAGAGAAGATGATCAAAGGGTGCTCCTACTTTGTTGTCGCTGAGGATGCAAACACTCTGCAGGGATACGCTCGGGCCTTTACCGATGACATCTTGGTGACGTGGATCGCAGAAATCCTGGTGCATCCGGAGCGTCGTCTGCAAGGCATCGGCACCCGCATGATGAGCGAACTGTTGCGCGTAACGGGCCATACCGCCGTCTACGCTGAAGCGCTTGTGGGAACAGAAGGGTTTAACGAATCGTTCGGCATCATGAAGAGACGCAAGCTTATTGCGTGCTCCCGTAGCCCGCTCACAACATGACGACGGTTTTCCCGTCGCCACACATCACCCTGCTCGCAACCCACGCCGCCGTCGTGATCGTCTCGTAGCTCTCAGGTCAGTAACCTCTCCCAACCGGCCACACGACCGGCAGTACTCCTGAGCCGAGGATCCGGAAAGAGAACATGCAGACCTGGCGGCGAAACATACCCACAGCACAGTGAAACCTTGTATATGACTTTGAGAATTGATCTCATATATCTATCAAGTTACTGCCATGGCGTTTCTCGATCATAACCGGACTCTTCTCGCGGACATCCCGCCGGCTTTACAGTCGCAAGACCGGGCATTGGCGTGGGCCTGCTCGGCCTGCTTCCACACTGTGGCCCTGGCAGTGAGTGCCATGGCCGCCGTGGGCCTTCGGGAACTTCCCAAAGCACCGGCTCCTGCGGCTCGCTTGGAAATCCTTCTCACCGATACGCAACAGGCGGCCGAGCAGGCGACGGCTGCCGATTCTCAAGACCAGGCTGATCAGGCGGCATATCAGGAGGCAGCCGCTCACACCGAAGCCTCATCGCCGGTCGTGCCACATCTTTCCTCTTCGATCCAATCCGCCTCTGAGGAAGTAGTCCCTGCCATTCCGGCACAGCAGACCGCAGATTTGTCCTCCGCTATGCGCGAAATCGTTCCTGTCGACAGTCCGATGCCCATCGAACGGCAGATTGAGACCGTTGCCCCTGTGAGCGAATCGTATCGAACCGCCGCAGTGGCTCCCTCCGAGGCGGAGCCGAGTCCTGCCACGGAAACCATCGCCAAGAACGTCCACGATCACGCACAACTCTCGCCACCGGCTCCACCAGACCCTTCTCTGGATCGGACCGAATCGACCGACGCCGCCGCGGCAGGTACCTCAATCGCAACGCCGACAGATTTCGTTTCCGTATCCGATTCGGCGGCGGTTTCTTCAGGTTCCTCCGCGGCTTCACCCACGGACACCGTCGCAATGAACCATCCCACGATCACACGGATAGGCCCCGCACAATCGCAGTATGGATGGCTGGCTGAATTGCTGAGGCGACGGACCAAGAGCCTCTTAGCTTATCCCCACATGGCGCGCACGCAGGGCTGGGAGGGCATCGTCGTCGTCAGGACCACGATCAACAGCGACGGCGACTTGGTTGATGCCACGGTGACGAAAAGCTCGGGCTATGTCGCGCTTGATGAGGATGCACTGGAGCTGATGCGTCGGGTCTGTCCGATTCATTTACCGCAGGATCTCGGGAAGTCCCAAATCACGATGTCGATTCCCATCCGTTACAAAATCGAATGATGAAGAAAAGGAGAGATCGCCATGTTCATACAGACGATAGTGCTGACAGCCATACTGTTCATGCTCGGCACAAGCGGAATGCCGGCCAGCGCTGCGCCCGTGCCCAAGGTCGGGTTCCTCGTGGTCGCCCCAGACCGCGGGTATCTCGGCAATCAGGAAGTCCGCTCGCTCGTGGATGAGTTCAAGAAATCCTACCCCGCCACGCTCGGGTTGGTCGGAAAAGATTATACGGGTGTGGCAGGCGAGTACGCTGTGTATCTCACCCGCGCGGCTCAGGAATTGAAACAGAAGGGCGTCACGAAGATCGTCGCTGTTCCGTTGTTTGTGTCGGAGGCCGACCCTCTGCTCAAGCGAGTCGTACCGCTGGTAGCGGCCTACTCCGGCGGACTGCCTGTGCGGTGGGCCCCGGCCATGGCGCACGACTATCTGATCGGGCAGATCGTCCTCGACCGTGTCGCTGCCCTCAGCGAGGCTCCCGAATCGGAACGATTGATTCTCGTCGGCGCCGGCGCCACGGACGAGGCAAGCGAGAAGGCGTTGAGAGCAGACCTGGAAAAGTTCCTGGCCTATGTCAAACGATACAAGTCTTTCCGCGAGGCAGACGTCGTCGTGTACTACGATCGTGAGGCGGCCAACGCTGAACAGAAGAATCGGAACATCAAAGCTCATCTCCTGAACCGCACCGCGAAACAGGAACGGACCCTGTTAGTACCCGCCTTCATCGGGCCGAAATTCGACTACTCGATGTCGCTGACTGCCTGGATGGATGTCCAATTCAAGCACACGCCTGTGGCGTATCGGCGCGACGAATTGCTGCCCCATCCGAACGCCCTGCTGTGGTTGAAAAAGACGGCCAACCGCGAGACCCCATTGTCTTCAAGCGAGATCGGCGTCGTGATCATGCCTCACGGATCGACCCAGCCCTGGAACGATGCCGTCGAAACCACCATCCAGCCGCTCATATCCAAGTACCCGATCGAGATGGCCTATGGGATGGGCGACCCCTACATCATTCAGGATGCCGTGTCGCGGCTGGAGCAGCGAGGCATCAGACGCATCGTCTTCGTGCGGATGTATGCCTTGGATCACCACATGAAGCCGATCACCGATTACATTCTCGGCTTGAGCGATCAATCCCCTACCGACGGTCATGGCAGCGGACATGGATCCGCCTCAGCCCTCCCTCAAGTCCGCACCGCCGCGCTGTTTTCCACCTTCGGGGGGTACGAGGAGAACCCGGAGATGGCCGTCGTGCTCCACAAGCGCATCGCTGAATTGAGCAAGGACCCGGCGAATGAGACCGTGATTCTCCTCGCGCATGGAGACGGCACCGATGAGGGCAATGACAGATGGATATCCGTCATGAATCGGAACATCGAGCGGCTTCGTCACGATCCTCATTGCGCCAAACTGAAGGTGATTAAGGCTCTGACCGTCAGAGAGGACTGGCCGAAGGAGCGGGAACAGGCGGTTGCCGCCGTCCGCGCGACGATCGAAGAAGCGAGCCAGCAGGGACGCGTGCTGGTCATCGCCAATCGCCTGTACGGGTCGGGGCCTTACAAGACCATGCTCAAAGGGCTGACTTTTGAGCTGAGTGAAAAAGGGTTAGTCGATCCCGTGCTCACTCGATGGCTGGAAGACGGGCTGGCGCGTATGACTGCGGAATTGATCCCGTCGGAGGGTTAGGCCACGGTCCGTCGCGAACGCGAGGAAATGGGCAACGAGTCGGGCGAAAAAGGACTACACGGCATGTCCGCACTGGTCGATAACGCAGCTGTCAAATCGCGGCTCTCCGCCTTGTACGACGAGCTCATTACGCACGATGGATTCGCGGAGATGTCGGTGGAAATCCGCCTCCTCAAGCGCGGGCAGAAAGAGGTCATTCTCCATTGCGGCAGACAATACCGGTTCGTCATCAACTGCCCTGATGCCCCGGGGCGATAGCGAAAGGAGGGACCGCGGGCTTCGACACGTTGTTTCGACCGACGTACAGGGCAGGCGGCGAGGGGCCGCTGTTTTATTTTGACAGACGCCGGCTGTATTCCGGCCTCAGAGGGTGAGGCGGTGCAAGCCGATCAGTGAAAGGGAGCCTTGCAATGAACCACATGAAATCGATTCTAACGGGCAGCATGCTCGGCTTGGGGCTCTTGCTGGCCGCCGGCCAGCCGGCGCACGCCCTGCAGGCGGTATGGGACGGCGCGTATACGCAGACCGGCGCGGACTATGCCGAATGGAATATCTTCAATTCGAACCCTGACACCTCGCCGGATGTCAGCCTTCTCGGCAGCGGCTCCTACCAAGTGGGGGACACCACGAGCGGTGCCTTCCTCACCAGCGGTGGGAATATCTACAATCCGTCTTTCCCGTTAGTAGTGAGCGTCACGGCGAACGGCCTGGGTACCGGCACGTCTAACGTCTATCTGCGCGTCGCAACGTTGGGCGCCTTCGACACCGCGCTCAATCAGAGTCTCACCGGCTTCACGCTGAACGGCGCCGCCGGCACCTACACCGAGCTGTTCAACGAAGTCATCACAGGCGGCTTTGGTGGAAACGAAGTGGAGGGCCTGGTGAGCTGGCTGGGCGTCACGCACACCGGCGCGTTGAATATCGCGTTTAACGCGATCGGCGGCAGCGTGAGTCTGGACCAGCTCTCTCTGGATGTAGCCGCGGTGCCGCTGCCCGCCGCCGTGTATCTGATGGGCTCGGGGATTGCGGGAATCGCGGCGATGGCCCGGCGCCGGCAGCGAGCGGTGTAAGGATTCAGGACCTTTTCGCAAGGGCGTGGCCGCCTCCGAAAGGCGGCCACGTGAATGCGTGTATGCAGCATGAATTGTACACCATGGGGAGTCGGCATCGTACTCGCGGCCCTGCTGCACGCATGGCCCGTTCAGGGCGGGGCAGCGGATTTTCGTCCGCCGCCGCGCCCGCAGGCTGCCGGCCAAGAGCGGAGGGTTCTCGCAGAGAACAGCCCTGCGCCATTAGTTGTGAGTAAGGCGTCAACCGATGAGCCGAACCATGGAGATAGCCGACCGCGGACGGCAGACCGCAGCGCAACTGCTGCGGCGGCGGCTCCATCGATCGTTACACCGGACCTTGAACAAGAGGACACGTTGATGATAGCGGAAGTCGAGGTGACAGGAAAACGCGAAGCCATCGAGTTCGATCCGGCGCGGTCGCGCACGACCGTGACCGCCAAGGAACTGGAGCGCCGGCAGTCGGACAACGTCTTCACCGTGCTCCAGGACACCCCCGGCGTCTCGGTCAACGGCGGGCCGGTCGCCGGCGGTATGAAATTCAATATACGCGGCTTCAGTGACTCCGAAGACGTACTGATTAAGCTCGACGGCGCTATGCGCAATTTCGAGAAATACCGCTTCGGCAGCGGCGTGTTTATCGAGCCGGAACTATTGAAAGCCATCGACGTGACACGCGGGCCGGCGGGAGCGCTGCAAGGCTCCGGCGCGATCGGCGGCGTGGTAGAGATGCGAACCAAGGACGCCGTCGACCTCCTGGCGCCAGGAGATCGGGCGGGCGCGCGCTTCAAGAGCGGATGGTCCGGCAACAATGATGAAAAGCTCGGGTCGGCGAGTGTCTACGGGATGGCGTTCGATTCGATCGACCTGCTCGCCAACCTCACCCGGCGCTGGTCCGGCGACATCACCACGGCAAGCGGCGATGAGTTGAAAAACACGAAGTCGAACCGCTTGAGCGGATTGGCGAAAGCTACGTACCGCCTGCGAACCGGCGCGGCCATCACCTTCGGGGAAACGTACTCCCAGGAAAACACATTGCAGCCCTTCGACGCCACGATAGGCGTACCGGGTGTATTCGGCTTCGTGCGGCGGGCCGTAACCGACAGCACGCCCACCGCCAACTTCGAATACACGCCCCTCTCGCCAACCCTGGCGCCCTGGATCAATCTCAAAGGAACACTTGGCCATACCAGCACCAGCGTTACCGACTCCGACAAACAGGATGCGAAAGGTGTGCTGGTCCCGAACTCGCCCACAAATTTCTTCGATTATCGGATCCTGACGATCGATCTGAAGAATACCTCTGTGCTACACGCCGGCCCCGTGCGCGATACGCTCACCTACGGCGTCCAGTACAACCGCAACAACCGGAAGTCCAAGACCGAACAGTTTGTCTCCCCCACCAGCCGGCAGACGGTGGACAACCTGAGCCAGCCGTCAGGCCTCAAGTCCAATCTTGCGTACATGCTGGAGAATCGGCTCGATATCGGCGACCTGAGCCTGACCGCCGGCCTCCGTCATGACCGGTACGCGATCGAAGTTACCGCGCAGGAGACCCGCGATCTACTGCAGAACGAAGGCCGCGGCCCGCTCATCGAATTCGGGAAGACCATGCCCAGCGCCGGCATTGCCTGGAGCATGCTGGGCGGTCCCCTGACCCTCTTCTACAACTATGCCGAGGCGTTCCGGCCTCCGCTAGTCGATGAATTTTTCACGCAAGGCTCATTCAGCCGCTGCGGAACCTCCTTCTTCGGCGCGCTCGCGCCGAATTCAGGGGTCTGCGGCTCTTTCTACCGCCCCGAGTCCTCGAGCAACCATGAGGTCGGCGTCTCGCTGAACTACCCCGGCCTGTTCACCGGCATCGATGCCTTCACGGCAAAAGTGGTGTTCTACCGCAACCGCGTTGAACACATCCTCGAATCGCTTACGGCGCGCACGGCGGGCGGGGCGCTGTGCAAGCCGACGGCGCCCGTTATCGTGGGGGGGGTCAACATAGGGGGGAACAGCGACCTCTGCACGCACATCACGCAAGACGGCGAGGAGTTTCGGGAAGGAGTCGAATTCGAGCTCGGTCTTCGGACGGAACACTGGTTCAGCAACCTGAGCCTCGCCGCCGTGCGTGGGAACCAAGTCTGCGAGGGCGAGCGCCCGCTGTACGACATCCCCGGCAATACACTGGTGTTTACGCTGGGCCGCAACGATTTCAGCAACCGGCTCGAATACGGGTATCGCGTCCGCGCCGTCGGTCCTCGCCGGGTCATCACCGGCACCAGCGCAGGAATCGTCTCCCCCTGCAACACCGGCCTCACCATCGGCGATCAGGCCGGGTATCTCTTGCACAACTTTTTCGCGGCATACCGGCCGACCCAGATGCTCAGTCTGAACCTGACCGTCGATAATTTCACCAACACCCGATACTTCCTCAACGATGGTTTCGGCGGCGGCATCGGCCAGGAGGCGCCGGGTTACAACGTGCGAGTCTTCGCGTCGGTGTCGTTCTGATGTTTTGTGGTTGCGGCAAGACAATGCGTTCAATCCGACAACGGGGGAACAGGCCATGGACGGCGTAACCGCACACACAGATTCGAGAGCTATCCGGCAACATTGCCGGCAACCGGGGCCTGCAAGGTTGTGACGAGGCGCCCGAACATGTGGAATTTCTGAACTGACACAAGGAGCTGAATGAAACACAAGAACGACTCTCTACGCCGGATCGCCGCGCAGCTTTGGGTCAATCCGCTCTGCTTCGCCTGGGCACTGACATTGCTCAGCCTCACGAGCATTGAGACGCACGCGTCCGAAATAGTTCCGGTCGGCGGTGGTACTGGATCCGTCATCTCCGTTTCCGAGTCACACACCCGGAGCATCGACCATCGCCTCGCTGGCGAGAGCAAGACGCACGATGGCAGGCCCTCGCTTGCCGAACAACCGGGCGCTTTCGCACGCCCGTTGACGACTCCGAGCCATGAGCCGGTTGCGCATGGCGGAAAGTTTTCTCTCTGGATCGATCAGGACACCGCCCGTCACAACGTCAATCTGTCCCTTGAAGATGGTTCGCACTACGGTCCTGCGCCGCTGCAGGATGGAGCGGTCGGCTCAGGAAGCCGATCGCCGCTGGTGCCGGTTTCCGCTCCTCCTTCTTCGGGACTTCTCTTTGCGACAGCGTTGGTTGGGATGCTGGGGACCATGCCCGTGGTGCGGGGAGAGTCCCGTTTCAAGAGAGCCTCGCACACAATCGAGTTTGAACCGCCCCGGCCGTGCTCGCCACAGTCGGTTGTCGTGCTCTCATCCGACGCGGCTGTTGCCGGAGACCTTCAAAAGCATTTGCATGGCGCTGGCTATGAAGCCCGAATAATAGCCGCTGTGAGCGAGATATTCGCCGTCACGGACCCGGCCTCGCTCTTGTTGATCATCGTCGATCGCCGCACTCAGGATTGGGACATGCTTCGGACAGATCCCTCGCTTCGGCATGTTCTGCTGATGGCAGTGGTTCCTTCCGGCTGTCTCTATACCGACGACCACTTTATATCGGATCTGGAACGCGGGATCGACGGCGTCCATGATTTGCGAGACGGACATCGTCTGTTGGTTGCCAAAGTCGGTGCTTATCTGCGGCGGGCGGGGCGCCATGACAAGGATCGAGGAGTTTATCAGGTCGGTGCCGTCGAACTGGACGGGGATGCTCATGAGGTGAAAATCGCCGGACGACAGGTGAAGCTCTCCGCCAAACCCTTCGCCATTCTCACGGTGCTCATGCGCGAGCCTTCCAAGATATTCAGCCGAAGCAAGCTGCTCGATCTCGTATGGGGAACCGACTGTGCAGTTTGTGCGCACACGGTGGACGTTCATGTCCATGCACTTCGGCAGCAACTGGACCGCGAGCCAAACCGCCTCTGTGAGTTGCTTACAATCAATCGGGTCGGCTTCACATTGAGGCCGGTCTCCTCACCCGGATCAATCCGAACAAGCAGGCTCCGTCCAATATCCAACTTCATCTCCGATTTACATGCACACGCAAGAATGACGCCGAGACTGAGGTCGAGGCGAATAACACCCCGAACTCATCGTTTATCGATGGGTCCGCCACTCAACTCACTGGCGAACACGTGTATGACGTCGCCATGCGGATGACGATTTGAACCCTCATCACTCACACAGGAGGTCGCACATGCCGGTCAAGATGATAGTCTTCTTCTCTGCGCTTCTGATGACAGTCGCTCCATATGCAGCCCTGGCGGCTCCCGCCACTCCCCCTTCTTCTGCCAACACAACAAGGATCGGAGTCCTCCTCGTCAACCACGGGTCCAGATCCGCGACATGGCGCCAATCCTTACTCCAACTTGAAGCCCAGGTCGCTCCCACGATTATGAGTAGTCACGCAGTCCAAGCGGTAAAAACAGCCTTCATGGAATACACGGAGCCCTCAATTGCCACCCGCATGAAAGAATTCGACCAAGAGGGCTTTACCGACATTATCATCGTGCCCGTCTTCCTGACTGTCAGCCCCCATACCTTTGACGACATTCCGACGATCCTGGGCATGAAAGAAGATCCGCACTCCCTTCAGCAACTCAAGATCGAGAACATTCAACGCTACACTCCTCGCGCCAAGCCTCATCTCACTCCCCCCCTCGACTTTACCGATATTCTCCAGAAAAACTTGTTGCGGAGGGTCACGGATCTCTCGAAGGATCCTGCCCATGAAGGGATCGTCCTCATCGGGTACGGAGACGAAACCTACGACAAAGAATGGGTGGATCTGTTCAATAAGGTTGCCGTCTTTATCCGGGAGCGTACCGGCATTTCCGGCTATTCGTACGGCTGGTGCGGCCATATCGCGAACTACAAACCGGAGGAGACGACCGCTGCTATCAACGCGGTCCTCAAAACATCCGGCACGGCCCTCGTCATCCCCGTGTTGGTCGCCCACGACGAAATGTTTCAAATCAAGATTATCGGCGATGGGATCGCCAAGGTACCCGACAGCAAGAATCGTGTCCACTATAAACCGGATTCCATTCTGCCCGATCCGAACATCGAGCGATGGGTGGTCTCCGTCACCGACGAGTATGTGCGAAACATTCAACCGCAAGTATCCAGAGTGAACTGATGCTGAAATGGATAAAAACCAGGCTCCGCTTGCCGGAAGGGGACGCCGTTACGCGCTTCAACATGGCGGCGCACAGGGATATCGGATACGCCTGCGCCTCGCTTATTCTGGCCTATTGCCTGTCAGGTATAGCCCTCAATCACATTGGTGATTGGAATCCCGACTTTGTCATATCGAAACAACCGATCTCGCTCCCTCACCCCTATACCAAGGAGGAAATCACAAAGGAGCGGATCGCAGAGTTCGGAAACCTGGTCCAGGAAGAAGACTACAAAGTCTACGACTTCCCGACCTCCGACCAAGTCAAGATCTATTATGACAACGCGTCGCTTCATCTGCATTTTTCGGCCGGACACGGCACCTATGAGAAGGTCTCACGGAGACCAGTCCTCTACCAGGTCAACGCCTTGCACTTGAATCGCCTCAAAGGCTGGAAATGGGCCGCGGACGTTTTTGCGCTGATCTTGATCGTCCTGAGCTGCACAGGACTGTTTCTCTTGAAGGGCAAGTATGGAATGGCGCGCCGAGGGAAATGGCTGGTGGTTGCCGGGATGGTTCCCCCCCTGCTGGCCTTGTTTCTATTTGAGCTTAAGTGAGAATTGTGTGAAAGGATCGACCACGCTTCGCCGGCCATGTCTCTTCACCAATAAAGAGGCGCGATTCGTAGTATCGCGCCTCTTTGTGGCGGGGGCCCTCAGTCCTCCTGGGGCCCCCCGCCCTATTTTTCTGACAACGGCCGACAGGGAGATAGGCGAAACCATACAATGGATCCATCCTACACATATCTAAAACTGTCTCGAAGCATTCGATTCTCCTCTGCAGACTGGAGGCCCGTCGCCTCATCATCGGTAGATGTGCCAGGATTTCGATAACTTGCCTCTCGTTGCCTTTGCCTCACACGCGTGGAATTCCTCTAACCAACTTGACCCGGCATTGATCTCAAGCTGCGCTCTTGGGGAATGCAGATTGCACTTCTCTTTACTTGTTGGTCGTATATGATGGCTTAACTAAACGAAGGAGATGGGAATGGTACAAAAAAGGCCGGCATGGACTCCGCTAAACGCTATGCATATACTCTGTTGTGCGGCAACGGTAGCAATACTGCCAGTCTCGGCATCAGCCCAGGAACGGACACGATCTTCAGAGAATACCTTTACCAGGATGTTTCCTGGCCTAAACCCCTTCGCACCGGCAACCGACGAGATGCGCGAGCAGGCCAAGCGGCTTGGAACCCTGGGTGGACCGATCGATGCCATGGATCTCCTCACCGACCCGATTCAATCCATCCTCAACCCCGCCGTCCATAGCCCCAATAACCCGGATAACCCCACGATGACGGCAGGGGTGACGTTTCTTGGCCAGTTTATCGATCACGACCTCACACTCGATCCCCGATCTCCTTTGAAGGAACGGACCGATCCTCGGCGGACGACGAATTTCCGCACAGCGGCTTTCGATCTGGATAGCGTCTACGGAAACGGACCGGAGGAATCGCCAGAACTCTACGACCGGAGTTCCGGGGACATTAAGTTCCGTGTGGAAATCATCCCTGGGTCAGAAACCGTCTCACGGAAAGGTGCCGTGCGGTACGATCTGCCTCGCGACGGAAACAACACCGCCTTGATCGGAGACGGTCGGAATGATGAAAATGTCGTGATCAGTCAACTCCATCTAGCGATGCTCCGCTTCCACAATGCGGTGGTCGACCGCTTACGGGCTACTCCCACACTGGCCGGTGCATCCTCTGAACGGATCTTCCAGATGGCACAGCGCCAGGTGCGCTGGCATTACCAATGGATCGTCCTGAATGAATTCCTGCCGCTGACCATCGGGCAGGAGCTCGTAAGGGATATCCTTCGCAATGGCACACGCTTTTACACCATCGACAATCCTTTCTCTTCCGACCGGTTCCGCGATCGTGAGAGAGACCGGGCCGCCTTGATCCCCATCGAGTGGGCGGTAGCGGCCTACCGGTTCGGCCACTCGCAGGTGCGGCCAAGCTATCGTCTGAACTTCGGTCCGGATGGCGGATCACCGTTCTTTGCCTTCGCCTTCGACGACAGCTTCGACCCGAACGAACCCGATCCCGCCGATCTTCGTGGCGGCAAGCGCGCGCCCAGGCGGTTCGTCGATTGGCAGACCTTCTTTAATTTCGGCGACGGCAACGTCCGGCCGAACAAGAAGATCGACACGAAGCTGTCCAGCGTGCTGATGCACCTGTTGGGTTCTCGTGGGCCCGCTCCCGGCATGCCGTCGGACGGGGTGCAATCGCTGGCCTCACGCAATCTGATGCGCCACGTCAATTTCGGATTGCCATCCGGACAGGCCATCGCCCGAGTGATGGGCGTCCGCACACTGACGCCGGCGCAATTGACGGAACTACAGCCTTACGGCATGGACCGCAGTACGCCACTCTGGTATTACATTTTGAAAGAGGCGGAACTGCTGGAAAACGGCGAACAACTTGGACCCGTCGGTGGTCGCATCGTTGGAGAAGTGTTTATCGGAATTTTGCGGGCCGACCGATCGTCCTACCTGGCAAGCGAGCGGCATTGGCGGCCAACGCTCCCGTCGGCAACGCCCGGCGAGTTTCGGATGACGGATCTGCTGACATTTGCAGGAGTGGTTCCACCTTTGAACTAGGCCAAATAGGAATCGGCTCACCGTTTGAACTGTGACAAAAGGGCAGGTGGGGTTACCCCACCTGCCCTTTCTTCACTACCGGCCTGCTTCGAGAGATACAGACAGCCTAACCGTCTCGATGAGCCTACTGCGGAGAAAACCGTCACTGTTTAATCTGCTCGGCGAGGTACCCTGTCAGCCCAACCTGGGCGATTGTGACGAGTTGCCGCTCAAAGTAATCCACATGCTCTTCTGAATCCACTACCATTTCTTCCAGTTTTTTCCGGGTAGTAAAGTCCCCGACCTTGGCGGCATGGACGATCGCCTTCCGCAGCATCTCCACATCGTCCTGTTCGAACGCCAGATTAGTCTCAAATAAATCTTTTACCGACCGGCCGCCCTTCACGGTCTCCAATGTCCCGACATCCGGCTGACCGCCCAAATACAAGATATGGCGGACCAGTTGCCCGGAATGGGTGACTTCCTCCGTATACAAATACTGAAACTTATCGGCCAATCGCTCATAGCCCCAGTGACGACACAGCTCTGCGTGCAACAGATATTGATGTACTGCGGTCAACTCGGCGGTGAGGATTGTTCCAAGTTGATCGAGGATTCCCTCTTTGGCTTTCATAGCGTTCCTTTATCTTAGCGCTCTGACTATTCGCCTGACTTGAACTAGCTCTCCTTCTTGATCTGCTCGGCAAGATACATTTCCAGGCCGACCTGCTTGATCGTTTCCATTTGGGTTTCGATCCAGTCGATGTGGGCATCAACGTCTTTCGCCATCTCTTCCAACATATGGCGAGTCGTGAAATCGGTCACCTTCACGCAATGCACGACTCCTTCATTCAGCAACGCCAGCATTTCCTGCTCGGCCTTCAGATCCAGCTTGAACTGTTCCGGCACCGTCTCACCGACATGCACGGTATTCATTCGCTGCACATTCGGCACACCTTCGAGATAGAGGATATGCCCGATGAGTTCGTCGGCATCCTTCATTTCATCGATGCTGCGCTCCCGAACCTTATGCTGCAGCCGTTCAAAGCCCCAGTTCTCGCACATCTTGGCATGCACAAAATACTGATTGATGGCCGTCAGGTCAGCCGTTAGCACCTTGTTCAGAATATTGATGACACCCTCTTTCGCTTTCATAGTTTGTTCCCCCTTTCACAATATGAGTAGGCCCTCAGATCAGGGGCTCAGCATTATCGGATGAAGCCATACGAATACCTTCATTATCGTCCGCGGCCAGGCGGTCGTCAACCAAGGAGGATGTGATTGAGATGGGAAGAGAGTCGAATGCGATGAGTCTGCTTCTCAATTTCGCCGGGAAGAAGAGTTCCGCCCACGACACGCGCAGAGGCTACCAGCCTACTGCAAACAGCTTGCAGCTATCCGGCCTCGCGGTATCCGCACTCTTCATTGCGGCACTGCACGCTCCGGCCTGCCTGCTTGCTGACTTTTTCAATCAGGAATGGGGCCTGGCAGGTTGGACAGGTCTTATTGATCGGGCGATCCCATAGCGCATACTCGCAGTTGGGATAATTGCTGCAGGCAAAGAAGGACCGTCCTTTTTTCGTGCGCTTCTGAACGAGATCTCCTCCGCAGTCCGGCTGTGGACATTTCACGCCAAGCGCGAGAGGCTTGGTTGTTTTGCACTCGGGATAGGCTGAACAGGCAATGAACTTGCCGAATCGCCCGGTCTTCACCACCATACCGCTGCCGCACTTGTCGCACTTCTGATCGGTGGTCAGTTCGATCTTGGGGACGATCTTGATCGTGCCGTCTTCGAGCTTCTGAAAGTTCTGGGTGTTTTTGCAGGGAGGATCAGCCTTATACGCTGGGCAAGCGAGGAACTTTCCATTCCGGCCCCACTTGATCTCCATCATCTTTCCGCATTTTTCACAGGGCACATCCGTGGGCGGCTCCACAATATCCTTCGGCCCGGGAATCGTCTTCGCGCGTTCGAGTTCCTTGGTGAACGGCGTATAGAAATCGCGCACCGCCGTGACCCAGGGCTTCGTTCCCCCTTCCACTTCGTCAAGCTGCTCTTCAAGGTGCGAAGTAAAGTCCACATTGATCAACTCGGGAAACCCCTTCATCAAGTAATCGTGGACGGTCTTGCCGGTTTCCGTCGGCACCAGCCGGCCCTCGGTCTTCTCGACATATTTGCGGTCTTGAATCGTCGAGATAATCGCCGCATACGTCGACGGCCGCCCGATTCCTTTTTCTTCCAGTTCCTTGATCAACAGGGCTTCATTGTAACGGGGAGGCGGCTGAGTGAAGTGCTGCTTTGACATCAGCCCAATTGCCGACTCCCCCTCCTGCCGAACCAACCGCAGCTGTTCCCCTTCGGACAGCGCCGGAAGTTGACGATCATTGTCGTCGTCCGTCTCCTGATCCGCTTTCGGCTTTTCAGTCGGGAGCTCCTTATCGACGCCCTCCATATAGACAATCGTGTGGCCGGGGAACTTCACGACCGTGCCGGTGGAACGGAACCCATACTTCACCGGCGTCCCCACCGGGGTTGAATCGATCCGGGTCACGTCGAGAATAGCCGGCACCATTTGTGACGCGATGAATCGATTCCAGATCAACTTATAGAGGTTGTATTGATCCTGGTCGAGATACTGGCGAATCGATTCCGGATCGCGAGCCGCCGAGGTAGGCCTGACGGCTTCGTGCGCTTCCTGAGCAGCCTTCTGGGTTTTATAGATGTTCGGCGTCCCCGGAAGATACTCTGACCCGAATCTTGCCTGGATGACTTCCCGCGCCTCGGTCATCGCCTCATTGGAAATGCGCGGCGAGTCGGTTCTCATATAGGTGATCAGACCGGTGGCCCCTTCAGCCCCAATCTCCATACCCTCGTAGAGCTGCTGCGCAAGGGTCATGGTTTTCTTGGGCGAGAAGTGCAACTTCCGGGAGGCTTCCTGCTGAAGACGGCTGGTGATGAACGGCGCGACAGGGTTCCGCTTTTTCTCCCGGCGCTCAATGGATTCGACGACAAAGCTTTTGCCTTGAATGTGTTCGACGACCCGAGCCGCTTGTTCCCCGTTCTCAATCGACGCGGCTTCACCATTGATGCTATGGAGCTTGGCTTCGAATGAGGGCGGATTGGCGCCTGACAACAACGCGATGATCGACCAGTATTCTTCGGTCCTAAAAGCCTCCCGTTCCGCTTCGCGTTCGCAGATCAACCGCATGGCGACCGACTGCACGCGCCCCATACTGAGCCCGCGCCGAACTTTGGTCCACAAGAGCTGACTGCCTTGATACCCGACGATGCGATCCAGGATGCGGCGGGCCTGCTGGGCGTTGACCAGGTTCATGTCGATCTCACCGGGCGATTCCAGCGCGCGTTTGACGGCCGTCTTGGTGATCTCGTTGAACAAGACTCGAAAGATCTTTCCGCCTTTTTTCTTTTTCGACTTGCCGAGCAACTCCTGCTCCAGATGCCACGCGATCGCCTCCCCTTCACGATCAGGGTCGGGCGCCAGGAAAATTTGGTCGGCCTCTTCGGCCTTCTTCTTG
>CAZXNN010000031.1:0-16827 GCA_964641915.1 uncultured Nitrospira sp.
CGGATCGGAAACGGACATCACTAGCCGGAAAGAGTCGGAACGACAGCGAGTCGAACAGGAGGAACGGCTGCGCCTCGCGATGGAGATTGCAGAATTGGCGACCTGGGATTGGAATATCCACACAAATCGTGTTCTCTGGTCGGCTAACTGCGAGCAGGTGAAGCGGCTGCAGCCCGGTACGTTCAGCGGCACACTGGCGGCCTATCAACAGCTGGTTCACCCCGACGATCGACAACAGCTGCAGCTCGATATCGAACGGGCCCTGACCGAACAGTCTACATACTGGTCGGAGCATCGCATTGTGCCGCCAGGCGGAGACCTCCAGTGGGTTGAAAGCAACGGCCAGGTGTATCGCGATGAGATGGGGCGGCCGATTCGCATGCTCGGCACCGTCCGGAACATCACCGCGCGAAAGAGAATGGAAGAATCCCTGCGAGCGAGCGAAGAGCGGATCTTGCTGGCGGCAGAGGGATCGACCGATGCCCTGTGGGATGCCTACCCCAATCACGGAGAGCCGTGGTATGCGCCGCAGACGTCAATCTGGTGGTCTCCACGAATCCGGGAATTGCTCGGCCTAGAGGAAGAAGAGCGCTTCGAGACGCTCGGTCAATGGGCGGCGCGACTTCATCCCGATGACAAGGATCGCGTGTTCAGCCAGCTCGCGGCACACATCGAACATCGCGTGCCTTACGACGCCGAATACCGGCTGCGCACGAAGCGCGGCGACTACCTCTGGATTCGCGGGCGCGGCCAGGCGATGTGGGACGAGCAGGGAACGCCACGACGCATGTCCGGGTCGTGCCAAAACATCACCGAGCGGAAGCGGGCGGAGGAGGCGCTGCGGGAAAGCGAAGAACGTTACCGAACCTTGGTCGAACTCTCCCCCTCCGGCGTCTTTGTATTCAGTGAAGGGCGAACCGTCTACGTCAACTCCATGGCCATGACCCTTCTCGGCGCCACGGAGCCGAACGATATTCTTGCGCGCTCCCCCTTCGAATTCATTCATCCCGACTACCATGAGGACGTCACACAGAACCTCCGCCGCGTCTTGGCCGGCGAAGCCACCGTACATCGGGCGGAGCGCGTGTATCTTAAGATGGACGGCACCCCTCTTCACGTCCAAGTCGAAGCCGTGCGGATCACCTGGAACGGCAAGCCGGCCATTCAAGGGTTCTTCTCCGATATTACCGAACGCAAACGAGCCGAAGACGCGACAACCCGCAGCTATGATCTGATGAAATCGTTTGTCGAGCACACACCCGCTGCGGTTGCAATGCTGGACAATGACCTTCGCTATGTGGCGGTGAGCCGGCGCTGGTTGCAAGACTACCGACTTGGAGATCAAAAGCTGGTCGGGAAACGTCACTACGACATCTTCCCGGAGATATCCGCCATGGACGAGTGGCGAGCGATCCATCAGCGCTGTCTGACAGGAGCGGTGGAGCAGCGTGAAGAAGACCGGTTCGTTCGTGCAGACGGCTCCGAGGACTGGCTCCGATGGGAGGTGCGCCCCTGGCAGGATGTGACAGGGCACACCGGCGGCATTATCATGTTTACGGAAGTCATTACCGAGCGGAAACGGGCAGAAGAGGCATTGCGCGCCAGCGAGGAACGCCTGCGCCTGTCGCTTGAAGCCGCCAATCAGGGGATCTACGACCTCAACGTGCAGACCGGCGAGGCCCATGTAAGCCCCGGCTATGCCACTATGCTCGGCTATGACCCCGGTTCATTCCGTGAAACGAATGCCGATTGGATCGCCCGATCGCATCCCCATGACCGAACGAGAGTCCAAACCTACTACCGAGACTACATTGAGGGCAAGACCGCGGAGTACCGGACAGAGTTCCGCCAGCGCGCACAAAACGGAGAGTGGCGCTGGATTCTGTCGCTCGGCCGCATTGTGGAACGGAGCGCCAAGGGCGAGCCGCTCCGCATGCTCGGAACCCATACCGACATTACTGAACGCAAGCAGGCCGAGGAAGCGTTACATGACACCAACTACATGCTCCAGACGCTGATCGAGACCTCACCGCTCGCCATCATCGGCTTAGATCAAGACGGGACAAATGTGACCCGATGGAATCCCGCGGCCGAAAGAATATTCGGCTGGCGGGCCGCCGAGGTACTCGGGCATCCGCTGCCCTACATTCCAGCCGAAGACCAGACCCGTTCCTTCGCAATTTGGGAAGAAACGACCCAAACCGGCGTCCTGACAGGAAAGGAGTTGCAGCGGCTGCGGAAAGACGGCTCGTCGATCGACGTGGCGTTCTGGAGTACGGCACTGAAGGATGCTCAGGGAACAGTCACGGGGACCTTTGCGTTCATTGCGGACATCACCGACCGGAAACGGACGGAGGAAGCGCTGACGCGAAGCGAGCAGCAGCTACGGACCGTGCTGGATACGTTACCCATCGGCGTCTGGTTTACCGATGAGAAAGGGCACGTCTTGTACGGCAACCCGGTCGGCCACCGCATTTGGACGGAGGCTGCCCGGGTTGGGCTCCCCCAGCCAGGAGGCGAGGGCCTCTGGTGGGAAACGATCGACAATATCGAATCGCTTCACCGCTGGGCAGTCAGCACGGTGCTCGCGCGCGGGCACGGCGTACAGAACGAAACCCTCGCCATCGAAACCCGCACGGGAGAACGCCGAACCATTCGGAATTCCGCCGTCCCGGTCAAGAACGATACGGGAGAAATGCTCGGGGCGATCGTACTCAACGAGGATATTACCGACCGGGTCCGTGCAGAAAACGCGCTGCACCAGGAACATGCCCTCTTGATGGCCGTTATGGATGCCGCGACCGATATTATTTTTGTCAAGGATCTGGAGGGTCGATACATTCACATCAACCGGGCCGGCGCTCGCGCCCTTAGGATGCCCGTCGAGGAGGTGATCGGATGGAACGACTATGCCATATGGCCATCCGACCTCGCCGCCTCCTGCCGGCTCGCCGACCGCCGCGTGCTCGAAACCGGCGAACCGGTCACAGTGGAAGAAACCTCGGTGTGCGACGGCATCACGACGATCTATCTGACGACCAAAGCGCCCTATCGTAACTCTGAGGGACAGATCATCGGAGTCATTGGAGTCGCCCGCGACATTACTGAGCGGAAGCAAGCCGAAGAAGCTCTGCGAGAGCAGCACGCGCTGCTCTCGGCCATCATGAATACGACGATGGATATCATTTTCGTGAAGGATATCGAGGGACACTATCTGCATATGAACCCCGCCGGAGCCCGTGCGGTCGGGCTGTCTCCTCAAGAGGTGGTCGGAAAAGATGACGACGCCATTTGGCCGGCCGATCTCGCAGCCTGTTGCAAAGAAGCCGATCGGCTGATCCTGTCGACCGGATCCGCACAGACCCTGGAGGAGAGCACGCTCGCCGATGGAAAGCGCATCACGTACCTCACCACCAAGGCCCCCTACCGCGATGCCGGAGGAAACATGATCGGCATCATCGGAGTTGCCCACGATATCTCGGTGATCAAACAGTCTGAAGAAAACCTGCGGAAATCTCACGCGTTCATTAGACAAATCATCGATACCGATCCAAACTTCGTGTTTGCAAAGGACGGCGACGGGCGCTTTACTCTCGTGAACAAAGCCCTGGCTGAGGCGTACGGCTCGACCGTGGATCAGGTGATTGGAAAAACCGATGCCGACTTCAACCCCCATGCGGAAGAAGTCGCCCACTTTCTTCGTAAAGACCGCCAGGTGCTGGATCATGTCCGGGAGGAGTTTATTCCGGAAGAGCGGATCACGGATGCTACCGGCTCCGTCCGGTGGCTGCAGACAGTGAAGCGACCCATTCTGGACGAAACTGGGCATGCGACGATGGTACTCGGCGTCGCAACCGATATCACCGAACGGAAACGGATCGAAGAAACGCTTCGGCAACGGGAACGCGACCTTCGTACCGCGCTCGATGAGCGGGAACGCATCAGTCAGGATCTTCACGACGGGATTCTTCAGTCCCTCTATGCCGTCGGACTCGGGCTTGAGGCCTGCAAGCCCCTCATGACCCAACGGCATTATAAGAAAGCCGCCGCCTCGATGGACCGCGCGATCGGACACTTGAACCACGTCATGAGCGAGGTGCGGAACTTCATCGCCGGGTTGGAATCCCAGATCCTCCAGGGAAGCACCTTCCCAATGGCATTACGAACCATGGTCCAGACGCTCACCGCAAACCATCCGATTCCCTGCACCCTCACGATCGATGAGTGTCTGGCCGACACGTTCTCCACTGAACAGGCTCTTCACCTACTAAACGTGGTACGTGAAGCTCTCAGCAACAGCCTCCGCCACGCGGAGGCCACACGAACAACAGTGTCCTTGAAATCGCTCTCCCGTTCCATCCGCCTGACGATCGCCGACAACGGGAGGGGCTTCAATCCCGCCAGTATGCACGGAGCCGGCCACGGCCTGACGAACATGGAGGCCCGGGCCAGGAAAGTCGGCGGACGGTTCGCGATTAGGTCCGTCCCACAACACGGCACTCGCATCACCATCGATTTACCGAAGGAGACTCGCCATGCCGAAAGTAAAAGCGAACACGGTTCGACTGCTGCTCGTCGATGATCACGAGGTCGTCCGGGTCGGGCTTCGCACCGTCCTCACCCAGCACGAGCACGTCACAGTCGTCGGGGAATCCTCGACGGTCGCCGAGGCGGTTCGCGACGCAGCACGACTGAAGCCGCACGTCATTCTCATGGACGTGCGGCTCCCGGACGGATCCGGCGTGGATGCCTGCCGGGAGATTCTGGCGGCACACCCCGACATACGTGTCATTTTCCTCACCTCGTACGCCGACGATGATTCAGTCCTCGCAGCGGTATTGGCGGGCGCCCACGGCTATGTGCTGAAAGAGATTGATTCGGCCGCGCTGCTCCGCGCGGTGCATGCTGTAGCAGAGGGGCATTCCATCCTCGATCCCAGTGTCACAGAACGGGCCCTCACGTGGCTGCGAGGCCTCAGCAAGGGCTCCGCCCCACCGGGAACCGAACCGTTGTCTCCACAAGAAGAGCGGGTACTGGCCCTTGTGGCAGAAGGTCAAACCAACAAGGAAATCGCCACCGCCCTGAACCTTAGCGATAAGACGGTAAAAAATTACTTAGCCAATGTCTTCCAGAAGCTGCGTGTGACGCGGCGGGCCCAAGCCGCTGCTTTTTTCGCGAAGAGGAAACAATAGCCGGAGTCGGACGGCTCTACTTCAGTAGGTCCTATTTTTATTTCACGCCCACGCGTCTCCCTCTAGGCTATTCGCATGAGTTTCTTTATACTTATCCGTAACCTATGGCGTGTTGTGCACCTATCCCTCGTTGCTGTTCTCCCGTGATGCTGTTTGGCCCTTCTCTGGATCAATTGGCCCTCCTCTGCTTTCTGGAAACGTCGGACCTGAGTTCCGGGCCTCGGCCGGACCGCGGACGCGTTCACGAGAAGCCCCACATGCCGGAGCTGACGACGTATTGGAGCCCCCCGGCATGGACGTAACTGGAACTCTCTTGTTTGGTAGCGCGCTGCTCACTGGTGCCACTCTCTGGGCCTTCGTTCGTGAGCGACGAAACAGCTTACTTCAATCGAGGGTGATTGCCGCCACAAACTCCGGCGTGCTGGTCACCGATGCCTCAGTTCCCCGTCATCCGATCATCCAGGCCAATCCGGCATTCCGGCTCCTCACCGGCTACGCGGAGAGCGAGGTCTTGGGACAATCCACTCACTTTCTGAACGGGGCCCACACCGACCGTACGGCGGTTGAGAAAATCGGGTTGGCTCTTCAGGACAGCCGGGCCTGTCGCGTCACCGTCCGTCATTATCGGAAAAACGGCACTCCCTTCTGGAACGAAGTCACACTCTCCCCCGTCAAGAATCGGGCGGGAGCCGTGATCCAGTTTATCTGGGTGATGAATGATATCACCCAACGGCAGCAGGCCGAAGAAGCCCTCAAACACACGCACGACCCTTCGCACCTCTTGGCAGAGCTCATGGCCGAAACCATTCTGGTGATCGGCGAAGATAACCGCATTGTCTACGTCAATGCCGCCGGGATTCGACTCCTTGGCGCCACGTCTCAGGAACAACTCATTGGCAATCCTTTGGCGGCGATCCTGCCTCCTGACCGGCAGGAGGCCGCGCGGCAACGCCTGCAGCACCTGCGCGGCGCAGAGGGTTCGCGCACCTGTTACGAAGAACGATTCGTCTGTCTGGATTCGCACACGCTGCACAAAGTCGTCACGGTCATGATCTCCGCCTCACCCGTGCTCTGGAAGGGGAGGGCTGCGACGTTGCTCTCCTGTTCGGATCTGACCGCAGAACAACAGGCCCGTTCGACCACCCAGCGACTTGAGCAGCAATTGACGTCAGCTGAGACCGCGGCTCACCTTGGAAGCTGGGAATGGAATCCTGGGGACAATACCGCGCAGTGGTCGAAAGAGCTGTACCGTATTTTGGGCCATCCACAGGACACGATTGCTCCCAGCCATGACCGGTTCCTGTCCTCATTCCATCCGGACGATCGCGATCGTCTTCATGCCGCCCTGACTCAGTACCTAGAGAGCGGCGCACCGCTGGATGTGAGTTGCCGCATTGTTCAACCGAATGGCACCGTTCGCCACGTGCACTGCCTCGGGGAGGCGATTGTCAGAGACACGACGAATCAAGCCACCCGCGTGACCGGCACACTGCAAGATCTTACGCCGCATGTGATGATGGAGCAGATTGCACACGATCGAGATGAACAATTCAGACTGGTCGTGGAATCTGCCCCCAACGGCATCCTCCTGACGTCAGAGGACGGAACGATCACGCTGGCGAACGCAACCCTCGAACACATATTCGGCTACGGTCACGGCGAACTCATCGGCCACTCGGTCGACATCCTGGTGCCGGATGAATTCAAGTCCAGCCACGCCGATCAGCGCCGAAGCTTCTTCTCTTCGCCAGTCTCTCGACCGATGGGAGCCGGCCGCGAGTTTCTCGCGCGAAGGAAGGATGGGAAGGAGATCTCTGTTGAAATCGGGCTCGCCCCGCTTCGCACGTCAACTGGAACGCATGTTCTCGCCACCATCGTGGATATCTCTGCCCGCAAATCCCTGGACGAACTGCTCCGTGAGAAGGACGCCTTGAATCAAGCCGTGCTCGATTCACTGACGGCTGAAGTCGCCGTACTCGACCAAACCGGCCAGATCACGGCCGTCAACACCGCGTGGCGGCAATTCGGACTGACAGGGACCGGCGGGGCTGCACCAATCTCACCGGGACACAACTACCTTGTCAGCCTCAAGAACGCGGCGCAAGGAGGGGATGCCACTGCGCAGAGTGCGCTCGAAGGGATCGAAGCCGTCAGAACAGGGACCCGTGACCGGTTTTCTCTCGAGTATCCCTGCCAGACAGCCACTGAGGCGCGGTGGTTTGCCATGACCGTCATGCCACTTCACGGCCCCTGGGACGGATTAGTCGTCACCCACGAAGAGATCTCGGCCCGCAAGCTGGCGGAACAAGAACGAGAACATCTCCTCACTCAAACGCAACAGCTCCAAAAGATGCAAGCAATCGGAACCCTGGCCGGAGGGATCGCACATGAATTCAATAACAGCCTGACCGCCGTTCTTGGGTTCAGTGAACTGGCCCTCAAAGCCATCGCGAAGGATCATAAGGTCCGGCGACATCTCGATCAGATTATTGCCGCAGGACGGAAATCGCGCGATCTGGTCCACCAACTCCTCACCTTCAGCCGGCAAGGACGCCATCTCAAACGCCCGCTCTCATTACATATCCTTATCAAAGAGTCGCTGAAGCTGCTCCGGCCGCTGGTCCCATTCTGGATCCACCTCAACGAGCGCATCCATGTGCCGACCCCGCCGGTATCCGCCGATTCCTCCCAGATGCATCAGATGCTGCTCAATCTGGTGGAGAACGCCTTACACGCCATGCAGAAAACGGGCGGGACTCTCACCGTCGCGCTGGAGGAAGCCCAGGTTACCCAGCTGCGAGTCGGCCCCCAGGCCCAATTGGAGCCAGGCAGCTACGTGCGGCTGATGGTCCAGGACACGGGGGAAGGGATGCCGGCTGACGTTCAAGAGCGCATCTTCGATCCCTTCTTTACCACGAAGGATCTTGGCACAGGGCGCGGCATGGGTCTCGCCGTCGTGCATGGCATCATCACCGCCCATGGAGGAACTATTTTTGTGGACAGCGCCCCGGGAACCGGCACGACCGTCGAGGTCTACTTGCCGATTTTCCCCACCCCGACCGCCACGTCCGTTTCTCCCAATGCCGAAGATCCGCTCCCGCAAGGGCATGAATGCGTCCTCTTTGTCGACGATGAGGAATCCCTTGCCCGTTTTGGAGGGGAGATGCTAGAGTCGCTCGGGTACTATGCCGTGGTGCGCATGAGCGCGTCGGAAGCCTTCCAGGCGTTCCGCATGGCCCCTCAGCGGTTCGACCTGTTGATCACTGACGTCACGATGCCGAACATGAGCGGCATTGCCCTGGCGAAAGACTGTCGACAATTGCGTCCCGATCTTCCCATTATTCTCTGTTCGGGATCGGAGCACACGCTGTCCGCAGAAGCCAAGCAAATCCAAGGCTTAACCAAATGCGTCTTAAAACCGCTGATGCTGCAGGATGTGGCTCGCACCATCAGACTGGTGCTGGACCAAGCCGCCTCGGAGACTCCGTCCCCCCATCAGCGATACCGAGAACTCGCCCGCGAACTTGTTGAGGAACACGATGCCATCAGTCCTAGTCGTTGACGACGAAGATCAAATCCGCCAGCTGATCCGAGAGACCCTGGAACAGGCGGGGTATGACGTACAGGAAGCCAGCAACGGGAAGCAGGGGCTGGAGCGATATCGGACGAAGCCCGCAGATCTCGTGATCATGGATATTCTGATGCCCGATCAAGACGGGCTCGAAAGCATTATGACCCTGCGCCGTGAGTTCCCGGCCTCGCGCGTGATTGCCATTACCGGCGGCAGCGACATGATTGGCATCTTGAATTTTCTCGATGTGGCCAAAATGCTTGGCGCCCGACGAACCCTTCAGAAACCATTCGATATGCAGACGCTTCTGGATGCAGCCCAATCAGAACTCAGCCACTAGCTCGCGCCCACAGCTCTCACTCCACGTTGACATCACGGCACCCTGCCCGGCACACTGCCCCCTCCATGCCTCCAGCTACTCACAAAATCATGCTGCTAAATATCAGCCTCGGCACCACCGTCGTGGCCATAGGATTCTGGCTGTTGTGGGGCACACTGCTGCCCGGAGTAGTCGCCCTGTGGGTCGCGGTGGTCGGTTCGTTTTTATATTGGAAGTGCCGCGCCATCACGGAGATTTGGGCCTGGTCGACGCTGTTGCTCGGGCTTGAGAGTTTCGCCTGGCCGCTGCAACTGATGATACAGCTCAAATCAGTTCCAGCAGGACCCTCCGATGAAGAAATGGGTACGATCCTCTCCGCGGTGGTGCTTGGTCTGTTCTCATCGGTCTTTTGGACGTCCTTTTCCTACGGCCTGTTCAAACGAAAGCCAGAAACACCGGCGCCCTCAACCCCCTCCTCAACACCTAAGTTCGCCAAACGGCCCTCACGCCAGAAAAAGCGATAGTCTGCTACCCCATATCGACCGGATCAACATCCACACTGAACTTAAAGATACGACCCGGATACGTTCGCTCCATGGTCTCAAGCGATCGGTGGACTCCGTCCCGCATCGCCGTGCGATCTCCACCTTTCACCATGATGTGCCACCCCAATGTCCCACTGGATCCAACCCCAGTTGCCGCCACCGGTCCGAGCACAACGATCCCATGGCTCTGTGGATCAGCCGATAGACTCTGCTGTGACGGTGCCAGTTCGGATGGTGCCGTAGGGTGCCGACCGGATAGGGTCTTGTGTAATTCACTCACCCATCTCTGCGCCGCCACCTCGGTCAGCCGCCGATCTTTCCCTGACGCCGTCAGATAGATGAGGTGCTGGACCGGCGGGTACCCCAACAAGCGACGCGCCTGCATCTCCTCAGCGTAAAATCTCGCCGGATCGTGGGCGGCGACCGCTTGCATGACGTGATGCATCGGCAACGAGGTCTGCAAGATGACCCGCCCGCCGGAGGGGGCCGGCCGCGCGAGATTTACCGCATCCACCAACAACTGATGGGTCCGTTCAGCCGCACGAAAATCCGGGAGGTGCAGTCCGGAGTCGGCATCGACGATTCCAACGAGACCAACCGGCAAAATAGGCTCCCGTTGAAACAATGCCCGCGTCCCGATCAAGATGTCCCAGGTACAGGCATGGACTTGCTGCCACAATCGACGAGCGGACACCACCCCACGAGCCGTGTCGCGATCAATTCGGAGAATCCGCGCCCCCGGACAAAGCCTGTGGACTTCCTGCTCGATCCGTTCCGTCCCTTCCCCAATCGGACTCAAGCGTGACGCTCCACAGGCTCCGCAGATTTCAGGCAGCGGTTCTTTACGTCCGCAATAGCGACAGACGAGGCGTGCGGACTCCCGGTAATATACCAACGCAACGGCACATGACTGACAGCGCGGCACCCATCCGCAATCGCGACAGACAAGCGCCCCGGCATACCCCCGACGGTTGAGAAATAAAATTGCGCGATCTTGTCGCGCCACTGTGGCTCGCAGGGCAGCCGTGAGGATCGGACTGAATGGCGCTCCGCCGAACTCCCGGCTCATATCTACCAGTTCGATGTGTGGAACACTCTCCGGCTCTCTCTGTTGAGCCACTCGTTCGATCTCACCCACGCTCCTCACTTCCAGAGACGGATGTGCGGATCCATACACCAACAATGCGGACTCGTGCTGCGCCCGCATCCAGGCCACCTCTCGCGCGTGATAGTGCGGCTCCTGAGGCTCTTTCAGCGCGGAGTCTTCTTCCCCATCAACCCAGATCAATCCGATCGATCGAAGAGGATAAAATATGGCTGAACGGGTCCCTACCACAATCTGCGGAGCGCCCTTCCCATTCAGTTCACCATCAACTCCCGGCACTTCCCGAGGTTGAAGCGTGACGGGGTATAGCGTGGCCTCTTGAAGAACCTGAGCCAGCCACTGGGCGCGCACGACTTCACCGATAATAATGAGAACGGAGCACCCTTGGTCCAGGACAAATTTGGCCACCCTTGCCATGATCCCGACTCGATAGTCCAAGGCCCCGTCGATCAGTACCCTTGTCGGGCAATCCTGCATGAGCCCCTGGACCCGCTGCAGCACCTCTATCGCTGGAGTGAGTGGCACAAATGGGTGAATCGGCAGCTCCCTTTCGGGCTCGCTCCGGCGGATGCGAGACGGGCGAATGGAGGGAGTCCCCTCGCTGCGGATAATCCAGTGCCGAGCTTCAAGAAACCTAAGCGCCTGACGGTCGCTATTCCGTCGAGACAACTGAATGGTCGAAGCCGAGAGACCTTTCGTCCTGCGCGCGATTCGTTGGAGTAGTGGAAGATGCACGTCCGGGCAAGCGCCTTGCTCCAAGGCCTGACGTCCCTCTGAAGTGGCCACATAGGACCATTTGGGTTGAGGAACCACGCGAGACGACGGCGCCACAAGCCGTAAACACTGCCCCCATGGAGCGATGTATTCTTCGGCGACCTGCCGCGAGAGCTCGAACATCCCGGGAGCAAACCCTGTCAGACCGTCGCCTTCTGATACCGCAGCAATGGCCTTGAGTTGGGAGGCCTTCACCCCGCTGGGCAAATCGTGCGTGAGTCCTATAACGGCCCCCTCCAACATCGTCCGCCCAAATGGCACGACCACCCGCTGGCCCACTCCAACCCGGCTCACCAGCGAAGGCGGAATCAGATAGGTGAAGGTCTTCGCCAAATGCCGAGGGACAATCACGTCGGCAAACATGGGGCCATTCGGACAATCGATAGGTGGACGAGAATCGATAGGCATCCGGCATTCTAGCAGCGAGCCGAAAGCCAGAACAACGAAGGGAAGGAGGTGAGGGGAGAATGACCGCCGAAGAGCTGTTCAATGGGCGGACGCATGAGACATGCGTCCGCCCATTGCAATGCGAAACTTACTCTAAGGGCCGACCAGTAGGTACCGCCGGATCCTGCGCAGTCTGATCTGGGAGCCCGACCGACTCTGAAGAGTCAGGAAGGCTGAGAGTCCCTGGCCCGTGGTCCGCCGGGACAGCATCCTGTCCGATTACTGAAGAGTCAGATGGGCCTCCCGCGGCATCCGATGCCGCAGGGACAGATGACGAGTCGTGAACGCCTTTCGCACTGAGACTGGCAGGATCGCTATCCGGCTTATCTGCCGTCTTGGGCATAGCCGGCTGTGGAGGATTGGCCTCCGTTGAGGTCGGGGCGTAGAGCAGGACTTCCACACGACGATTACTGGTCCGGCCCTCTTCGGTTGCGTTCGTCGCAACCGGTCGTCCATCGCCATAGCCGACGGAAGCCAGGCGAGCCGAATCCAATCCACCCTTTTCGACCAGATAGCGAAGGACACCGCTCGCGCGGGCCTTGGACAGCTCCCAATTGCTCGGATAACGCGACTTCAAGGTCGGACCGATCTCGACATTGTCTGCATGCCCCTCGACCCGGATCATTCGCGCGTCCCCACTGGTACGCAAATACTCGATCAATTGATCCAGGATTTTGTATCCTTCCGGCCGAATCGAAGCCTCTCCTGAATCGTATCGGAGAAAATTCGTGATTTCCCCAAGATTCAACCGGCTTTCTCCCGAAGCGTCTTGAACCTTCAACTTCCTCGCAACGAGATCCGACGGAACAGCTGCCACCGCCTTCTCCATCTGAAGGGACTTGGGCTGAGACAACGGCTGAACAGGAGTCTCGACGGGTAAAACCGCCGGCGCCGAGTGCCCTGCGAGCTTGAATCGATCTCCCTTCATGACTCTAGTCGTGGCGCCCTGGATCATGGCGGTCGCCGTCCGATCCTCCGTCGCAATCACTTTCACTTGTCCGATTTTCCGCGGCGGGAGCCCCTGGCTGTGGCGATGCAACTCCAGAATGTCTCCGCTCCTGAGGCCATCTCCCCTCCCACGGTCGAGATAGACCACATCGAACTGCGAGACCAGCGTCATAGGCTTATCGGCCTGGAGCTCAACAATCATTCCCCGAAGGTCCGCCACTTCACTCACTTGACTGGGCTCTTCTGAAGAAGCCGGCGGCACAAAGCGCATCACGGGATCGCCGGGCGCAACGACGCCGTAACTCCGAACAACCTGAACGGTCGTTAAAGCATGATCCACTTGCGTCGCCTGCACAACTGCCAGCCGGATTATGACAAACCCAAGATATTCGCCCGTAGCCGGGTGAAAGACTTTCCGCACTCGACGATAGACGGTATAGAGATCCCCCGGCGCGACGTCATGCGGATTATCGAGCTTGAGATACAACGAATCGTTTTGTCCCAAAATCATTCGATCGCCGGTCGACTGATTATCCCCGGTGATGAGGTTTACAATGCCATCACGAGGCGTCGTTTTTTGAATCCCCCCCTCAGCAAATGCCAAGGCTCCTTCCCCAAATCGTATGGTGCTCGTATCGACCGGCTGGGCTCCAGCCGGCGCCGTGACTACATACAATGCCAGGCTCAGGAAAAGAGAAGTAGTCGTTTTCATAAGTGTTGTCCTTGGTTGAGGCGAGTGGATCCTCGCAAACCATAGCAAATAATGGGGTATTGTCAAGAATTTCTCCTGATTGCACGGGCGTTTGACGAAGCTTTTTACAAGGTGCTACCGTATACACATCGTACCAATGCTCCCTCCAAGAGAATTTGCATCAAAAGATATGACACCCCCCACATCAGCCTACAATCCCGATCCGAAGAAACAACCACGGATCGAAACCCAAATCCACCGACGCCATAAAGCGAAGGCCTTCTCCCCGCTGGAAGCAGAATGGGACGTTTCTCAAGGAACTCCTCCAACCCAACTTCGGACAGTCCGCAGCCCTCGACTCATGCCCGATTCAAAGAAGCCGTAATAAGCTCATCACCACAGGATATTGAGATACCAAATGTCCCTACAGCTAGGGCTTGGATTTCGCTCTAAGGAGCCATAAATATGGGAATATTCCGCTTTCACAATTGAACCGCAACCTAGGGCTTTCGGGTCCATTTTTGTAGGTCCTTTGTCCGCTTGCTATCCCCTAGACCGCAGAACTAATATCTCGACTCTTCTTTCCAGTTCAACATCTTGCGAGATGGGAACGATGACCGGCTTTGATCTTCTGCTCGAGTATCTCACCAGGTATTTCCCGATACTTCTATTTATATTTATTGCCTTGGCCTTTGGGGTCGTCACGCTGGTGCTCAGTTATTTTGTACAACCGAGATACCCTGAACCGGAAAAGTTATCGACCTATGAGTGCGGATCTGAACCATTTTCAGACGCTCGCATGCCTTTTCCCGTCCGGTATTACGTCTTTGCGATGCTCTTCGTGATCTTCGACATTGAAGTGATCTTTCTCTATCCCTGGGCCATCGTATTCGAAAAGCTCGGGATCATTGGGTTGGTTGAAATGATGGTGTTTATCGCTCTGTTTCTGGTCGCGTATGTGTATGCCTGGAGAAAAGGGGCGCTTGAATGGGACTGATCCAACTGGGGCGGCCAGACAAGGATGGCTCTCCCGATGTCATTACGACCACTGTTGAAAAGGCCGTGAACTGGGCACGCAAAGGCTCGCTCTGGCCCATGACTTTCGGCCTGGCCTGCTGTGCGATCGAAATGATCGCCGCAGTGTCATCCCGCTATGACATGGATCGCTACGGAGCCGGTGTCTTTCGTGCGTCCCCCAGACAGTCCGACTTGATGATTGTTGCTGGAACGGTCTGTCGCCGCATGGCCCCGGTGATCCGTAAAATTTACGATCAGATGCCCGAACCCAAATACGTCATTGCCATGGGATCCTGCGCTACCTCCGGAAATATCTACGACAGCTATAGCGTCGTCCAGGGTGTCGATCGATTCGTTCCCGTCGATATCTATGTCCCGGGTTGCCCTCCCACGCCAGAGGCGCTGTTCGACGGGATCCTGAAACTGCAAGAGCGCATCATGCAAAAACGTGTGTTTGTCACACAGCCCGACCAGGTCAAACCAAGTGTGAAAGTCTAGGAACCGCGCGATGCATCAACTGGCACAACGAGTTCAGGACACCTTTCCCGTGGGCTTCCTGTCATCCACTGAATGGCGCGGCGATATCTCCGTCATCGTCACGAGAGACAAGGTGCACGAAGTCGCTCGGTTCCTGCACGATGATCCTGGGATGGACTTTGACTATATCGTCCATGTCAGTTCTGTGGACTGGCCCGATGACGAAGAGCGCTTTGAAGTGGTCTGGGAGTTCTATGCGATTCGGAAGCGGCAGCGCATCAGACTCAAGACCCGAGTCCCGGAATCGGATTGTATCGTCGACTCCCTCACCGACATCTGGAAAGGTGCCGACTTCATGGAGCGCGAAGTCTACGACATGATGGGGATCCGCTTCCGCAACCATCCGGACCTGCGCCGCATACTCATGCCCGACGATTACACCGAAGGCTATCCGCTGCGGAAAGATTTTCCGCTCCGCGGCAAAGGCTGGCGAGAGACGTTTGATTTCCTCGACGAAGTGCCGCGATAGGAACGGGATTGGCTCATGGCGTTTGAAGATCAGAGAACCACTGTCTATAAAGTCGACCCGGAACATCCGGAGAGCGAGTCGCTGCCGACGCTTCGCACTGAAGAGCTACTTCTCAACATGGGGCCGCAGCACCCGAGCACCCACGGTGTCCTCAAGGTGATCTTGGAATTAGAAGGGGAACGGCTCGTCAAATCGACGCCGGTCTTGGGTTTTCTCCACCGCGGGGTCGAGAAACTCGCCGAAGACGGCACCTATCACCAGTTTATTCCCCATACGGACCGGCTCGATTATGTCTGCGCGATGTACAACAACTTCGCCTATTGCCGCGCCGTCGAAAAGCTGATGAATCTCCAAGTGCCTGATCGGGCCGAGTACCTGCGTACCATCGTCGCGGAAGTTCAGCGCATCATCGGCCATCAATTCTGGTTAGGAACCCAGGCGCTCGACATCGGCGCCATGACCGTCTTCTTCTATTGTTTCCGCGACAGGGAAATCCTCTTGGACTGGTTCGATGAGCTCTGCGGCGCCCGATTGACCACTAGCTGGTACAGGATCGGCGGGGTCGAACGTGATTTCACACCATCCTTGCTCGACAAGCTCAAGAAATTTCTCGACTATTTTCCTCCCAAGATCGATGAGTACATCGTCTTCCTGGAGACAAACCGTATCTGGGTTGCGCGCACTAAAGGCGTCGCCGTCATCTCAGCGGAAGATGCCGTCAGCTTCGGTCTCAGCGGCCCGACCTTGCGTGGATCTGGCGTCGATTACGATCTGCGCAAATATGAGCCGTATTCGGCGTATCCCAAGTGCGAGTTTAGTGTTCCCGTGGGGAAGAACGGCGACACCTATGATCGCTATTGGATCCGGGTCATGGAACTCTATGAGAGTGTGAAGATCATCCGGCAATGTCTTGAACAGATGCAGGACGGTCCTATCATGGCGGACGTCCCAAGCGTGACCCTGCCGCCGAAAGAACGGGTCTTCACGAATCTCGAGGCCATGATCCAACAGTTCAAACTGTTCTCACAGGGTTTCAACGCACCTCCGGGCGAGATCTATTGCGGAACGGAAGCGCATAAGGGTGAGTTGGGATTCCACATTGTCAGTACGGGCGGAGGAAAACCCTATCGCCTGAAAATCCGCGCCCCTTCCTTCATCCATATGGGAGCATTTGATTACATGTCACGCGGGTATATGATTGCCGACGCCATT
>CAZXNN010000032.1:0-16791 GCA_964641915.1 uncultured Nitrospira sp.
TACGACGTGCTGCTGATGCCAAGCTATGCGCTCATTGAGGGATACCCCGGGGTCATCCTGGAAGCCTATTGCGCTGGCCTTCCCGTCATAGCCACTCGCTGGGGGGGCATTCCGGAAATCGTCGATTCCGAAACCGGCATTCTCGTCGAACCACGCGATGTTGCTGGACTAGTTAACGCGATGCGAAACTTGATTGAGTCCGATCAACTTCTTGCAAAGCTACGCAGCGGCGCGCGATCCAAAGCGGCTGAATTCGACGCGGATCGATGGACCCAGTATTTCGTGAACTTGTGCCATCAACTCGCGACGACCTAAAGGAGCGCCTGTGTGCGGAATTGCCGGAACAGTTGGATATGAGCCTGCCCACTTGAGCGAAATGTTGGACCGCTTGCAGCATCGCGGCCCGGACAACTCGGGGACGGCCAGAATTCCAGGGACACAGTGCACGCTCGGGCACACGCGCCTGAGCATTATCGACTTGGACCCGCGCAGTCATCAGCCCTTTGTGTCGCCCTGCGGGCGCTATGTCATGGTCTTCAACGGTGAAATTTATAACTTCACAGCGCTGCGGCAGACGCTAGAGCAACGCGGCCTCCGCTTTCAGACGACCTCCGATACGGAGGTCTTGCTCCACTGGCTTATCGAGCGAGGAATCGCCGGACTTTCTGAGCTCGATGGCATGTATGCGTTCGGATTCGCCGACATCGCTGCCCGTACGTTACTGCTCGCGCGCGACGCCATTGGGGAAAAGCCGCTCTATTTTAGCGAGACCCTAGCCAGCGGTAGATCGCAATTTGCCTTTGCCTCTGAAATAAAAGCTCTCCGAGGGCTTCCGCACATCGACCGATCGCTCAACCGCACGGCGCTCCTCGACTTCATGCGCTTTCTGTACACCGCGCCGCCGCATACCCTGTATCGAGGCATTCAGGAACTTGCGCCGGGCCATTGGATGCAAGTCGACCTGGCCACCGGACGGGCGCAACCGCCCCAGGCATTCTATTCCCTCGAGGCTAGTCTCTCCTACGATGAGACGGCGACTCCGCAGAGTGCCGCCGAGGCTTTTCGCATACTGTTCGAGGACAGCGTCGGCTTGCGGCTGGTCAGCGATGCCGAGATTGGCATTTTTCTCAGCGCCGGCATCGATTCAAACGCTATCCTGGCCGCCGCCCAGAGTTCGAGCAGATTGAAGGGCCTCCATACCTACACCCTACAGTATGCCTCCGGGCACGACGAGAGCGCGCTGGCCCGGGAGATCGCCACGGCCAACGGACTGCCCAACGAAACCATCCTGTTCGACAAGCTCGAATTCCATCCGGCGGTGAGTCGCATGGTCGATATCTTCGATCAGCCGTTCGGCAATGCCACGGCCCTCGTCTCGGACCGCATTGCCCAGCAGGCATCGCACACCTGCAAAGTCTGCCTGGTTGGGGATGGGGGAGACGAGCTGGCCATCGGGTATCCGCGCTATCGAGCCATCGATCACTTTCAGACATTGTCGGCCCTGCCGCGTCCGCTGACCCGCCTCCTTCAGAACCTCGCTCACTGGATTCCAGAAAAAGGGCGCTATGCGATTCCCATTCGGCGAGCCAAACAGTTTCTGCACACAGTCGGACAACCGCTCGCTGAAAGCTTTCTCGATTGGTCGACTTATCTCAATACGCCCACACTCGCGTGGGCGACCGGCACAAAGGAGTGCCGCACCGCATTTTATACGGATCTAGTCGAGACGTTCCTGCGGCAGCAGCAAGATCCGATCCGTGCGGCCGCCATTATCGATCTCAAATCCTTTGTCCCGTACAACCTTCTACAAAGCGCAGACCGAACCAGCATGGCGCACTCAATTGAGCTGCGAAGCCCGTTTCTCTCGCCCCCCTTGATTCGGGGGATTGCCGGGCTCCCGTCGCGCGTCAAGATGAGCCGCCAAATCAAGCCGCTCATTACCACCGCCTTTGCCGACCGGCTACCGGCGGCCATCCTGAATCAGCCCAAGCGGCCGTTCAATCCTCCAATCGGAACCTTGCTGCGCGCAAACCTCGATGAGCTAGACCACTATTTAACCGCGCCATCGGCCCGCATCGGGACCCTGCTCGACCCGGCTTTCGTGCGCCGCGAAATGGCCGATTTCGCAGCACAACGGCGCGACAATTCCACCTTTTTGTGGGGCATGGCCACGTTGGAGCACTGGATTCAGCGGGGGAACTAATGCGCAAAACACTTGCTGTCATCGCAGCCAGTTGTGCCATCTGGGTGGGTTCCATTGGCCTTGCGGGAGCCGACACGCTTGCCGTGGAGGCGTTTAATTATCCGCCCAATTACGCACTCAGTACGGACCCCGATGACATCCACCAATTGACGGACAGCGTTCTCGCTCCCTTTCCCATTTGGACAAACAAGCAGACCGTCGGCTGGGCGGCCCTCACGCCAATTGCCATCAGGCTGCGTGTCGCCAAAGGTGAGCGGAATCATCCGATGCAGGCCGGTACAGTTCGCGTACATTCCGCGAAGGGTTTAGGAGCCGGTGTAGATGTCCCGCGGCACATCGATGTCTATACGCAAGGGTCCGGCGGCCAATTTCAACTCGTCGGCTCCGCCGATCCGAATTCGGAAGCGCTAGCCGATAAACATTCGCATTGGCTCGCCATTCCGGTCAGCGCCGCGACGGATGTGCTTGTGGTCGTCCTGCATGCATCCGGCGACTACGTGTTTCTCGATGAACTGGAGTGGAGCCCTACCGGATCCGGAAAAACTCCAACGGCCGCGCCGCTTCCCGATGTGAAGGCCGTCATCGCGGACAGTACGCGCCGAACTCGCGACGCGCTCACTAGAGCAGCCGAAGCGGAGATCGGGCGTGCCGAGATTCCCCTGGAGGCGAGCGCCATGCATGTCTGGCTTGAGGATCCTTGGGGAAAACTCGATCCCAAAAGCGCGCGCAAACAGGTCAGCGCGGCGCTGCCTGCTCTGCACATCCTGGGATATGCTCGCGAACACGAGAGCCTCTGTCTGGGGATGGTGGCGGGGAAGGACGCGAGCCGTTCAGGCCTGCGCCCGACCGTAACCGGCATCCCGCTTGACGCGATCCGCCTGTTCGAGGTTCACCCAGTGCTGGCAGCAAATGGACAGCGCGTGTACGACCCGCTTGTTCCGCTGAGTATGAACGCGCGTATCGCCTTGCGTCCCGGCGAGCCGGTCTATATCTGGTTGGATGTCAATTTAGCCGCGCTCGGGCCAGGAAAGCATCACTGGACCCTTCACATAGAGGGAGGCGGCCGAACGATCTCCATCGATGGCACAGCAATGGTCATGGGATACGACGGCACTAATCTCAAGCCGCTCAACGCGATCAATTGGGCCTATCTGTCAGATCTGCCGATTCTGCGCCAGCGAGATGCAGCGATTCGTGATCTTGCCGCCCACGGCATCAATACGTTTGTCGCGCACCCGGGAGATATCCCAGGACTGGCCCTCGACGGCCAGTGGAATGCAGCGCAAGAAGCTCGACTTGCGCAGACCATCGCCATGGCCAAGCAGGGCGGCACGCTGCTGCTGTATCTCGGCTGGGCAGCCAACAAGAATCCGGTCGGGTATTCACTCGCTCATCAAGCCATCGATCCGCCGACCATCAATCGGCTGCTGGCATGGGTTGAGACTCTCGATGCGTATCTGACGACGCAGGGGCTCTCCCGCGAGCAATGGGCCTTGTACCCGGTCGATGAACCTAACCTGCCCGCACTGCGCCTACTACATGTTGTCGCTGACGCGGTCAAGCGCCGGCACCCGACAATCCAAATCTATGCTAATCTCAGCGCGTTTGCCGATCCGGCGGTCCGCACGTCCGACCTCGAAGACGTGCGCCCACTGGTCGACTATTGGCAGCCGAGCCTGGCCGTGGTGCGTGGCCCGTTAGGTTCGTGGTTTACCGCGCTCCAACGCGACTGGTGGCTTTACAGCAACCCGAAATCTCCCGCGAAACTCGCGTCGCCGCTACATGATTTCCGCTTGCTTGCATGGTGGGCGTGGCATTACGGGGCAAAAGGCATTGGGTTTTGGTCTTACAGCGATACCAATGGGAGTTCGGCATGGGACGATCTCGATAGCCGCCGACCAGATTGGGCGGTGGTCTATGAATCGCCCGATGGGATTGTGAGCAGCCGGCGGTGGGAGGCCTTTCGCGAAGGCCTGGAAGACTATGTCCTCCTGGCCACCCGACCTACCGCTAGGGAACGCGTTCGACACATCGGGAAATCGAATTTCGATCAGTGGGATACCGCCGATATCGAATCGGTTCGCCAGGCGCTGCTGCGCGATCCGTCGCTCTCTCCACCTACACGTGCAGTGGCACCATGAATGTCGCTTGTTTGCAGCGTTATGTCCATACGCTCCGCCACCTCCGCGCCAGCCAATGGTGGCATCAACTCCTGCACCGTCTGCCGAAGCTGACACCCGCGCCCCCCCCATCGCAACCGGTTTCACTCAGGCCTGGCGTGCAGCTCCTGCACCGTATGGCCATGCCCCCGTCAGTCGATACAGACGCCACATTCACCTTCCTTCATCGCGAAAAAGTCTTCGACCTAGGCCGCATCGCGTGGGCGAATACCGACATGCCGAAGCTCTGGCGATACAACTTGCACTATTTTGATTATCTCCAGCACCCTCAGCGCTCTCTCTTAAACAAGGCTCACCTGGTCTCTGATTGGATCGAACACAATCCGCAGGGAACCGTGGATGCCTGGGAGCCCTACACCGCCTCTCTCAGGATCGTGAATTGGGTGAAATTCTTTCTGTCGCTGTCGGCATCTTTACCGAAGAAACACACTGTCGGCGAGACAAGCCCAACAGGGGAGTTTCATGCAGGATTAAAACCCGAATGGCTCACGAGTCTTTACTCGCAAGCGCTGTGGCTCGAACAGAACATCGAATACCACATTCTTGCCAACCACTATCTGAAAAATGGCGTGGCGCTGTTCTTTGCCGGGGCCTATTTCCAGGGAGTAGATGCTGACCGGTGGCTCAAGAAAGGTGTGCAGATCCTGCGCGAGGAATTGGACGAGCAGTTCCTCGCAGACGGCGGGCACTTCGAGCGAAGCCCTATGTACCATTCGATCTGCGTGACGGATTATCTCGACGTATTGAATCTCGCTCGCAACTCAGAGGGCGTGCTCTCTCCGGATGATCAGAGCAGACTCTCACAGAGGATGACAATAAGCCTCAATTTCTTGAACGACATTTGTTTACCCGACAATGAGATTCCCCTTTTCAACGATTCGGCCTTCGGAATCGCCCCCACTCCCAGGCAAATCTTCGACTACGCAAAGAAGGTGATCGAATATGAGCCGCCCGTGAGACCATCAGGCCTGGCGACTCACAGCCACGCAGCAAGCGGCTACTTTGTCTGCCGCAATGGTGATGACGCCATCATTATCGACTGCGGATCGATTGGGCCTGATTATCAACCGGGCCATGCCCACTGCGACACGCTCAGCTTTGAATTGGCGATCGACGGACGGCGAGTCATCGTCGACAGCGGTGTGCACGACTACGAACCGAGCCAGGAACGCGCCTATGCGCGAAGCACCAAAGCCCACAATACGGTAGCGGTTGATGGAGAAGAGCAATCGGAAATCTGGGGAGTCTTTCGCGTGGCGCGGAGGGCCAAACCGCTTGAAGCCCGCATCGAGCAACGGCCTGATGGATCAGTTTGGTTCACAGGTGCCCACAATGGATACACGAGACTGGCAGGGCGGCCGGTCCATAGGCGGAACCTCTCTTATGACGGCCGCGAAAGCTGGACCATTGAGGACCGACTGGAAGGGGGAGGCCATCATCGGATGGAAAGCTATTTGCATATCCATCCTGATTTTCAGGTCCTGGAGAACAACCAGCAATTTCGAATCGTCGGCTCAACTGGCAGCACCGTTGCATTGGTTGGGTCCCTGGATGCCGGACTGGTCAGAATGGAACAGGGCTCATATTTTCCAGAATTCGGGTTGGAATTGAAGCATTCCGTGTTGGTCTTCACCCAAACGGGGTCGATGCCGCTCACGATAACGTACCGTATCAGCAAACTAGCCGCCCTGAACCTCTAGCGCATCAAGGACGTACGGACACCATGCGAATCCTCTTTCTCTCTCACTATTTCCCGCCGGAAGTGAATGCGCCGGCCTCCAGGACCTATGAACACTGCAAACAGTGGGTGAAAGACGGGCACGAGGTCACGGTCGTGACCTGCGCGCCGAACCATCCGCGCGGGACCGTCTATGAAGGCTATCGCAACAGACTCTTTCAACAGGAACAGCGCGAGGGGATTCGGGTCATCAGAGTCTGGACCTACCTCACTGCCAACGAAGGTTTCGTGAGGCGAACGCTGAACTATCTCTCCTATATGGTGGCAGCCATCGTTGTCGCGCCCTTTCTTTCACAGTGTGACATAGTCGTCTCCACCTCTCCCCAATTTTTTAATGGGCTGGCGGGCTATTGGGTCAGCCGATTCAAACGCATCCCATGGATTCTGGAAATTCGGGATCTCTGGCCGGAATCAATTGTGGCCGTCGGCGCCATCACCAATCGGCCGATCATTCGGATGCTTGAAGGGGTAGAGCGCTTCGCCTACCGCAAGGCGGATCATCTGGTCGTGGTTACCGATTCCTTCAAAACACATATGTTGGCAAGGGGCATCCCCGAAGGGAAGGTCACGGTCATAAAGAACGGAGTCGATTTTTCCCTCTACCATAAGCCGCTGGACGACTCATCGCCTCTGGCTCTCACGCTGGGGCTTGAGGGAAAGTTCGTCGCGTCATATGTCGGCACCCACGGTATGGCCCACCATCTGGAAACCGTCTTGGAGGCCGCCCGTGAATTGACCGACTGGAAGGACATTGTCTTTCTGCTCGTCGGAGACGGGGCCGAACGAAGCCGTCTTCTGGCCATGCGGGATGAGATGAAGCTTCAGAATGTGGTCATGCTCGATCAGCAGCCGAAAGAGAGCATGCCGGACTTGTGGTCCCTGTCGAGCGTGAGCCTTGTCCTCCTCAAGAAATCCGACCTCTTCAAAACAGTCATTCCCTCCAAGATCTTCGAGAGTATGGCGATGGAGAAGCCGATCATCCTGGGCGTTGAAGGGGAGAGCGCCGAACTCGTACGGGCTTCGGGCGGGGGAGTCTGCATCGAGCCGGAGAATGGCAAAGATCTCGCAACGCAGGTATTAGCGCTGTATCAAGATCCGGCGCGCTGCAAGGAGCTCGGCACGAGCGGCAGGCACCATGTTCTGGCGCACTTCGACCGCCAGGTCCTGGCGAGGAAGCTGACCGATGTCATGCAGCGCGTTGTGAGCAACGGTTGAGCGGGAGCGGATGTAGGAGGCGTGGGGAAAGGTTCAGGTCGAGGCTGGGAGCTCGGAACGTTGGAGCTGGGAGGTTGTTGACTCAGGCCTCGGACCTCAGACAACATTTGGCGTTGGAGAGGGTAGGGGGATACGGGGGGAAATGACCCTTTACGTCGGCACCCTCCGGCTTCGCCAATATCCTGGCTTTCTGCGCCCATGCACAACGGCTACAACCCAAATTCTGCTTCCCTTCACGAGATACACAAGAATGTAGGGGAAGCGGCGGACGAAGATTCGCCTATGATACGCCCCATACTTGGCCCATCGTTCCGGCGAAACCGCGACAAGTTGGACCGCTCGTTCTATTTCCTGTTCAAAACTCTGGCCGAGATGCTCACCACATTGTGCATACCACTCCAGCGCCGCGACGTACTCTTCGGACGCCTCTGGATGGAAGACGACATCACCGCTTTCCACGGACTCTCTCAGCGGCCAACTTTCGTACCGTTGACCAAGAAACAGGCGCGACCTCTCCTCGCTCGATTTCTCGGGTTCGGCGTTCAATCTCCGCGGTCCAGGCCGCCTCTGCCTCAGGGTCGGCTTCCCCTTCAAGCCCGGCCAATAATTCTTCCACGACGCGAATCTTTTCCCTCTCGGGAAGCTCCATCGCAGCCTCCAGGACTTTCTTCGTGGTGTGTTTCATGGGATCTCACCTCATCCAGAATTGAGAAAAGTGTATGCCTCTCTCTCACGCAAAGCAAGTCAACCACGGTGACTTGGAAGCACCTGGCTTGACGCATCTCACGGATGATGAGGGGGAGGGTCAACGATAACCTGTGCCTAAATTGCTGTCAACGGAAGAGGTCCCCCCCTCATTCCCTCCAAGATCTTCGAGAGCATGGCGATGGAGAAGCCGATCATCCTGGGCGTTGAAGGGGAGAGCGCCGAACTCGTGATAGCTTCGGGCGGGGGAGTCTGCATCGAGCCGGAGAATGGGAAAGATCTCGCAGCGCAGGTATTAGCGCTGTATCAAGATCCGGCGCGCTGCAAGGAACTCGGTACGAGCGGCAGGCACCATGTGCTGGCGCACTTCGACCGCCAGGTCCTGGCAAGGAAGCTGACCGATGTCATGCAGCAAGTCGAGAGCAAGACTGCTTGATTGTTTCATAACGTTTCCTTACGTAAATTGCATCCACATATGTCTCCTGAAGCATACAGTCTGACATTAGGAAGATCGTGAATACGAATTAAGTTTTTTTCTTGCCGTGTGTTCCTAAATACGTTACGGTGCCCAGAGTTGAAGTGAAGTCTGTAGGTTTCCTCTCGCAGGAATATCCGCTGCTTCTTTCGGCAGTGCCTCAACTGACATAGCTTGCCACGTGCCTGGAGCGGTGATCGCCCGCTCTCGGTGATGCGTCCGACGCTGATTGACGCGATCGACTATTTACCTTAGGAGTTGTTATGAATACTGCATCACGATTCGGGCGGACCTTCGGACTTGTGCTCGGTCTCTCTGCCATCTTCTGCGGCAGCCTCACCGCCGCGCCCGCTTCGGCGGACCTTCTGCACTTTTCCTTTCAGGGCACGATCAACTCAGTAGGCGGTCAGCTCCAACCGACCTTGAACAATACCCACATTCTTTCTGGATTCTTCTCGATCGATCCCGACACTTCCGGTGCACCGGCTGGAGCCAACACCACTCAGTACACAGACATCTTCAAGAGCCTGACCCTGAGCCTCGGTCCATCGGGAGGCCCGGCGGCTGCCACGGCATCTATGACCACGACACCCGGAACGAACTTTCTTTCCGTACAGACCACCGGCGGACCGGCCGTTCTGTATGCGGCACAGGGCCAGATGACTGGTTCTACGGTGGAAGGCCGCACTCCTGTGAGCTTTGAGTTCGACGGAAACGCCAATGCCGGCCCGCCCAGCATTTCGTCGTTTGTCTCCAACCAGTGGCGCCTGGTCTTCAGCGGGACGGGAAGCCCGAAAGTCATCGGAACGCTCACCTCGCTCACGGCAGTCCCGTTGCCCGCCGCGGTGGTGTTGTTCGGAGCAGGCCTTGTGGCCTTGGCCGGCCTTGGAGCGGGAAGTCGTCGCCGACAGACGGCCCGGTCGGCCTCATAACCAGTAACCGTATACCATCATCAAGCAATAAGAGGAGGTCCCATGCATATCATTCGCTCATCGTTCCATAAGGTCTTGTCCTTCGTCGGCCTGCTGGCCTTGACGGGAATAGCGGCCGTTCCGGCTATCGCTGCCCCTGTCACCTTCAATTTCACCGGGGCCGTCAGCGACGTGCACGCCTCGCTCTTCCCGACGTTCAATACCTCGCAAACGCTGACGGGGTCCTACACGTTCAACGATGCGACGCTCGACAGCAACCCCAGCGCCAATATCGGCCGGTACAACGGCACGATCCAGGCGTTGACCGTCAACCTCGGCAGCTATACGGCGACCCTGGGCAATTCGGGGAGCAACTTCATTGAAATCAGAAATCAAGTCTCGTCGGACCGTTATGAAGTGCGCGCGCCCCTCACCGGACCGACCGTCAACGGATTTTCACCATTGCGTTTCCGGATCGAGCTGATCGATCCCAGCGCGACCGCCTTCAACAATACGAACTTGCCGACGACGGCGCCGAGCCTCTCCTCTTTTGCCGCAAGCCGCTTCCGAATCATTTTCGAAGATGGGAACGGCAATGCCAGAGTGCGTGGCTCTCTCACCTCATTGACGGCCGTGCCGTTGCCTGCGGCCGTGGTTCTCTTCGGAGCCGGACTGGTGGCCTTGGCCGGGCTCGGAGCGGGGAGCTGGCGGCAGCGGAAGAATAGCATCATCGCCTAAATCCCCATCGGGATAGGTTTCCTAGAACAGCCGGCGCGCAAGCGCCGGCTGTTTCGTTTTCGTCCCCTCATCTCACCGTACATCTACATATCTATTGCCGTTTTGCATGCAATCTGTGCCGGTTGCAGCCTGATTCAGATTTGAACTCTCCTCGTAGGCTCCTGCACACAACGGTTCCGAGGGCCTGACCTCAACCTTCATCTCCAGGAAAATGACAAGTGGCGGCGGAGACACTCCTCCAGGCATCCCGGCTCAGGAAGTGCGAAGCAATCCAGTCCAATCAAGGGTCTGCAAGCGGAGAGTCGGTTTCATCGCCTCGAAGTCAGTATCGCAGTGAATCAACGTCGCCTCGTGTTTTACTGCGATCGTCGCGATCAGACAATCTGCTGCTGAAGGAGACACGCCGTGTTTTCTGAGGCTCCCAGCCAGGTCCCACGCGATCTCCCACCACTCTGGATTGAAAGGAAGTCGGGGCACCGGCGCAAACCATTGGAGGAGAGTAGACGGCTGCTGGGACTTGACTAGCCCCGTCATCAGTTCAAGAAGGATCCACTCCGTAACGGCCGTCTGTCCCTCAACGATCAAAGGCTTGAGTCTGGCTTGGATCTCGGCATTCCCCCCCGGACGAAGAGCATGGATCCAGATGGAGCTGTCAACGAGATACATGGGAAGATCGTTTGTGCCGTTGAGAGCGGAGTTGGCCGGGCGTCAGGTCGAGTGGAATGGTGCCCAGCGCATTGGCTAACTTTTCCAGCTGGCTGCGCTGAATGACAGCGCGCAGGCTCGCCTCTACCGTGCCTTTAATCGTGTCCGTGCCCAGCGTCTTCTGCGCTTGACGTAAGAGCTGATGATCAATCTCAACCGTAGTCTTCATATTAACGCCCCTCCGTTTCTAGACAATGAATGCCCATACAATAACCTGCACCTATATGGGTGTCAATTGAAGAAGTACCCATATCACATCTGTCTCCCGTCACTCGTCCGTACACAGGAGAGAATCGTTGATGATTCGTAGAAAGAGGCCTGCGAGGCGATGTCGACGCGATTGAGACACGCCATTCCCCCAAATGGTCCTCCTAAAACTGGCGGGGCAGTGCCGGCTGTTTTGTTTCACATCCCCTCGTAAACCGCCCTCATCTCACCGTACATCTACATATCTATTGCCGTTTTGCATGCAATCTGTGCCGGTTGCAGCCTGATTCAGATTTGAACTCTCCTCGTAGGCTCCTGCACACAACGGTTCCGAGCGGTGTCTCTTCACCCTCTGGATTTCCAATACGTTAGCTCGATCCGTGGTTGGTCTGGCTCTTGCTGAACCCCCTGGCTGTGCGCATGTACCACCTCTACAAGGAGACAGACGTTATGCAGAAGAACAAACAGTCGACGATCAAAGGGCTTTTTCTGCCGGCGATCGCGCTGTGCTCCCTGGTCCTCACAGGGAACGTGGCTCAAGCGGCGCTGGTCAGCTACTCCTTCACAGGAGGAGTCAGCAGTATCAGCGGAGCGCTGCTCTCGCCCACGATGAACCTGAGTTCACCCGTGACCGGGTCATTCCAATTCGACAATGCCACGGGCGGGGTAGGCGGCAATTATCCCGGCGCCGTGAACGCCATGACGGTCGCCATCGGCGGCTATAGCTCGTCATTCGCCCCCGGGGCGAATGCGGTGACTATTTCTCAGAACAGCAGCCTGGGCGGCGGGTTGTTCGGTGACCGCTGGAAGCTGGTGACCGCGGCGATGGGCCTGCCGGTCAACGGCTATACTCCGCTCAGCTTCGATCTGCAGTTGGATCGGGAAGGCGGCGGGTTGTTCAGCAATACCAACCTCCAAAATCCGCCGAGCTTGAGTTCCCTCACGGCCACCAGATGGCGCCTCATCTTTGAGAACGCCGACGGGAATCTCGTGACGGTGCGCGGAGCGATTCACAGCCTGACCGCGGTGCCGTTGCCGGCCGCGGTGTTCCTCTTTGGAGCAGGGCTCATCTCGCTGGTCGGTCTCGGTGCAGGAGGGTTGAGAAACCTCCGCGGCACCCAGCAGGCCTAAGCTTACCGGTATGAGCACAGACATGGGCTTGGCGCCCCGTCACAGGGATACGCCAAGCCCTTTGTCTATCATCAACGGAAAGGAAGTACGGCAGGTTAAGGTTGAGGTCTAGTTCGAGGCGAGGAGAGAAAGATTGAAGCTGAGAACGACCGACTTGCCATTTCCAACTTAGCCTTAACCTTAGCCTCGATCTTTCGCGGATCAGGCCGCGGTAAATGGTTGCAATCAACCAGTGCGAATCGTTCCTACAACCCATGACCGTGAGGCTACGTAGATGCCCTTGCATATTCCAGTAAGAAGGTTGCCTTACTACGGTCAATCTGGTATCCAGATACATATCCTCTACGCGGTCACTCTGCTGTAGATCCATCACATCGGGCGCATCTTTATGAGCAGCAAGCTTTTACTGGGCTTCAGCGCAGTTCTCGCCACAGTCTCACTGGGCTATCTCTACTTTGACAGCCTCGTGTTTCTTTTCAACCATTGGGTCGGCAGTGACGACTATAGCCACGGCATGTTCGTCCCTCTCATCAGCCTCTTTCTGATCTGGCAATCGCGGCGCCGCATCGCTGCAGCGGGAATTACCGGCTCCTGGTGGGGCATGGCTGTTGTCCTCTTGGGTCTCTTCCTGTATCTGGTCGGGGAGCTCGCCACGCTCTACGTGCTCCAGCATCTCTCTCTCTGGATCGTGCTCGTGGGGCTGGTCATCGGCGCAATCGGCCTCAAGGCCGGTCGGGCGATCACCTTCCCCCTTGGCTATTTGCTGACCAGTATTCCGCTCCCCACGTTCTTATATGCCGGTCTGTCGAGCCAACTGCAGTTGTGGTCGTCGGCGCTCGGTGTCGGCTGTCTGCAACTCGTCGGCGTCACGGCCTTCCGGGAAGGAAATATAATCGATCTGGGCCCGGTGCAACTCCAAGTCGTGGAGGCCTGCAGCGGTATCCGTTATCTGCTTCCCTTGACCTCATTGGCGCTTCTCTGCGCCTATCTGTTCAAGGACCGGATGTGGAAACGCGTCGTCCTTGTACTGTCGTCGATCCCAATCTCGATCCTGGTCAACGGGTTTCGCATCGGCATGATCGGCGTCCTCGTCGAATGGTACGGGCAAGAAGCCTCCGAAGGCTTCGCTCATCTCTTCGAAGGCTGGGTGTTGTTTATGGCCAGCCTCGGTCTGTTGATTTTGGAAATGTGGTTCCTCGCCAAGATCGGATCGAACGGTCGAACCGTGTCCCTTCAAGACCGATTCACGTGGCTGGACCACTCTCCGGTTTCCTCTTCCGCCTCAACCGTTCCTGCGCCATCAGCCATCAGCCGTCAGCCGTCAGCCTCAATACGTCTCCGCCCCTCAGGCTTAGCCTCGACCTCTCTTCCATCCAGCTACCTCTTCAGCGTAGCGCTGTTGATTCCCGTGGCGCTGGCCTCCTCCTTCCTCGGCCAGAGGATAGAGGTTCCGCCTGAGAGAGCGTTGTTCGTCGATTTCCCCATGCACATCCAAGGCTGGACCGGCACCTCTTTGTCGCTGGAACAGCAGTACATCGACGCGCTACGGTTCGACGACTACGCGTTGGTGGAATATCGCCATGACGGCAGCCAGCCGGTCACATTCTATTCGGCCTATTACCGGTCGCAACGGAAAGGGCAATCGGCCCATTCCCCGCAAAGCTGCCTTCCAGGCGGCGGATGGGAAATCTCCTCTATCAAGAATTTGGCTTTCGCTCCGGTGTCCGGCATGGCGCAGCAGCTCCATGCCAACCGCGCGGTCATCGAGAAGGGCAATCAGAAACAAATCGTCCTGTACTGGTTTAAGCAGCGGGATCGCATTCTTACCAGCGAGTATCTGGTGAAGTTCTATTTATTCTGGGATGCCCTGCTGCGCGCGCGAACCGACGGGGCACTCGTTCGTATCGCATCTCTTGTCGGGCCGGGTGAAACCGAAGAGACCGTCGATCAACGGATGCAGCAGTTTGTGTCGGCCATGCAACCCGAATTGAACCGTTATGTGCCGGATTAGAGTGAGGGACGGGGTCAGGAACCATTTGTCTGAACGACCCACAGGGCGCTGTGCGCAAATGGTTCCTGACCCCCTGTCAGACTATGACTAGCGAACTATTTTTCAGCTTCATGACCTCGCTGCTCATCTGCATGGCGTTGATTCCGCCGTTGCGGATGCTGGCCGGCCGGTTCCATTTCATGGATCAACCGGGCGAACGCAAGGTGCATCACCATCCGGTTCCCCGAGTGGGAGGCATTGCCTTCGCGGCGGGCGCTTGCGTCAGCATCGCCTGGTGGGCGCCGAAAGATATCACCACGCTGTCGGTGCTCCTGGGCGGATTGATCATCCTGGGTTTCGGCGTCTGGGATGACCGGGTGGATCTTGGCTATCGCCCCAAACTACTGGGACAGGTCCTGGCCGCCCTCGCAGTCATTCTCATCGGAGGCATCCGCTTCGAGAGCGTTCCGTTCCTCCTTGATGCCGAGCTGCCGCTGTGGGTGAGCATCCCTGCCACGGTCTTGTTCCTCGTGGCCGTCTCGAACGCGGTCAATCTTACTGACGGGCTCGACGGACTGGCGGGAGGACTCTCCTTTCTTACACTCTGCGGCATCGCCTATCTGGCGCATCTTTCGAACGACTCATTGGTCCTGTTGCTGGCGGTTCCCTTCATGGGGGGACTCCTGGGCTTCCTGCGTTACAATACCTATCCTGCCAGAATTTTCATGGGAGACGGCGGCAGCCAACTGCTCGGGTTCATGATGGGGGTCCTGGCGATTCTCCTGACCGATTCGGCCAGAGGCCCGTTCAGTTCTTCGCTTTCGCTCTTTCTGCTGGGCCTGCCGTTCCTGGATACGCTGGGTGTGTCGGCGCAGCGTCTGGCCGAAGGACGATCGCCGTTCGTCGGAGACCGTACCCACATTCATCACAAACTCATGGCGATGGGCCTGCACCACTACGAAGCCGTCACGGCCATTTATGGGATCCAGGGTCTCATGGTTGCATCGGCCTATTTCCTGCGCTGGCAGTCGGATGTCTTGATCATCCCCCTGTACCTCGGCCTGGCCGGCGTGGTCCTGGCCTTGTTTATCGCCGCAGGCCGGGGCTGCTTTGCCAAATCTTCTCCGGAAGGTGCGCTGGTCCGTTCCGAGCAATGGCTTGAAGAAGTCCTCAGTCGCCACTGGCTCCATGACTTGCCCATTCGCTTTCTGGCAATCGTGGTCCCTCTGTTTCTGATTGCGACGGTGTTTCTTCCGGCCGAAGTCCCTCACGATATCGGCTACCTGTCGACCGGACTGTTTCTCATCGTTCTGCTCGGGCTCGCCTTCATTCCCCGGCTGGCTCCCTATTTCGTCCGCGGCGGCCTCTATCTCGGCAGCACGTGCCTCCTGTATGTCAGCGACGCCTCCTGGTTGAAGGCGGTATTTCCTATTCCCGCGACCTACCATCTCCTGTTCGGGGCCATGGCGATCATGGTCCTGCTGACTATGCGCTTCGACAGCCAAAGTCGGTTTCAGACGACTCCTCTGGATTACCTGATGGTCTGTCTCGCCGTCATTTTCCCGTTCCTTCCGGAACTCCATGCAGACATCTCGTCACTCGGTCTTTTTGCAGGTAAACTGATCGTGCTGTTTTTCTCCTTTGAGTTGCTCCTTCACGCCTTTTCTGATCGAGTCAAGCAACTCGGGCTGGTCTCCCTCTGGGTGCTGTTCGGCTTGGGGATCAAGATGTGGCTGTAGGAGGAAAGGTTTAGGTTGAGGCTGAAGTTAAGATGAAGCCAAAAACAGGGGAAGAGGTGGAGATTGAGCAGAGAATGAGTGAAGAATTTCCTAGCTCAACCTGAACCTTCCCCTCACACTTCTTATGACTATAGGTAACACCATGAACTACAGACACATCATCATCGTGAGTATGGCGGTCGTCCTCGTCGCCTGCGGCGGGCCGGAAGAACGCAAGGCCAAGTACCGGGCCAAGGCGCAGGACTACCTCACGGCCGGGAACTATCCGAAAGCGCGGGTGGCCCTGCGTAATGTGCTGAAGATCGACCCGAAAGACGCCGATGCCTATTTCCTCTTTGCCCAGGTGGAGGAGAAGGAAAAGAACTGGCGCAACGCCGTGGGCCTCTATCAGGAAGTGATCGAACTCGTTCCCACCCACAGCGCCGCCTTGATTACTCTGGCCAAGTACTATCTGGAAGCCCGTCTGAGCGACCAGGTGCTCGCGACCGCCGATAAAGTCCTCGCAATCGAACCCCGGAATCCACAGGCCCAGGCGCTGAAACTCGCCGTCCTGGCCCTGGAGGGAATGTTGCCGGACGCCACACTCAAAGCCGAAGCTCTCGCCAAGGAGTTTCCCGCCGAGCCGGACGTCGCAATTCTGCTCGCCACGCTCTATAACCAGCAGCAACGAACGGCCGATGCCGTCACCGTACTTCGCCGGGCGGTGGACGCCCATCCCAAAGACATGGATCTCCTTAACAATTTGAATACGATTCTGCTCCAGGCAAGAGACCTTGCCGGCGCGGAATCTGTCGCCCGCCGCATGATCGATGCGGAACCGACGGTGTTCGATCACCGGTTGAGGCTGGCCCGGC
>CAZXNN010000033.1:0-16377 GCA_964641915.1 uncultured Nitrospira sp.
GGGTAAGGCTGTTCCCGAGTACCCGCCGATCGCATAGAGCCTGTTATTCACCGTGGCGACGCCGAGTTCCGTGCGCGGCGTCGCCATGGGCCGTTTTGTCGTCCATGTGATGGGGGGGCCGGCAGGAGTCAATGGAGAGGCTGATGGCTCTGTTGTGCCCCCGCTCGAACCGCCGCCTCCGGAGCAGGAAAGAAGTGTGAGTGAAAGAAGCGCAGCGGGGAGGCCATACATTCGAGCGACCTTCAGAACGTGCATTGTGCGTACTCCATGTTGAAGCGCGGCCGAGTGTTAGGATACCTTCTGTCAAAAGCCGTTGTCTAGATGATCTAGGCGAAATTCTGGATCGAGGTCTGATGGTGATTCCTCAGTAAGTTCGGCTCCTGTATAAAGGCTGGTTCTGTTTAGCAGGTTCGTGGAGGAAATGCCTCTACCCTAAAGAGGGGATGACAGGTTGCTTGCAGGTAGGTATCCTCTTGAAAAAATATCGGCTTCAAGGCGTGGCCTTGCCCGGATGTTCTCGTCGTGACGAATGGTCGGCACAGAGGCGGAGAGCGAGAGGCCCCTCAGGGATTTCTGGACAAACCGGTCCAAACGGTGAATTTCAGTACCGGTCAGGGGACAAATTCACTTTCACCGTTGGCTCGGGAAGTCATGTTCTCATGAGTGGACGGACAGCTGCGTATTACGCCTTTTGCCCTTGCCGGAAATACCTTAATTCTCAATGCGAATAAACCGGGGCTCGTAAATCTGTCCCAGTACCGCTTGATGTTGGATACCAGGCTGGGGGCGGATGTGCTCACGATGCCTGCCATGCTTCCGACGCTGGTAGCTCTGATGTCGTCTCTTTCGTTCGTGTGAGAGTTCCGTAATCAGTCGGTTCTTCAAGAGCTGCTGGCGTGCCGTCGGCGGCTTATCCAAGCGTCCAGTACGCTTGGTCACGGCTGAATTGAAATCGTTCTGCTGGGCCTCCCCGGCAAGTTTGCGCTTCGGAGGCAACCCTCCGATACAGTGGCGACTCTTACACCGGTGTTCACAAAGCACGGACCAGCGCAGTCTGACATTCATTTCAATGCTTCGCCAGCTTGCGCCAATCGAAGTTTTGCACCTCGATGGTGGCGGCCAACGTTGCCGCTTGTGCCTCCTGGATCACCCCATCTTGTTGCCATCGCTCGATGGCGTCGCGGACCACGGCGGCTTGTTTGCGCGGGAGTTTCATGACGGCCTCACACGAGTGTGGTGCAGTAGATTCGTTCGACTTGAATTATAAGGCTGAAAGGGGAGGCAGGCCATTCAGAAGGGGAAATATGACCAAAGGGAGGCACGGGAAAATACGTTCAGTAAGTCCCTCGCGGCTACCGGCTTCCGCAGGCGATCTTGAGGAGGGCCGCCGTCGCGGATCCCGCCATGACCGGTGTCAATTGATCCGAATCGCCGTTGGAGCGCACCGCACTGCCGGTTCCCATCTGACCGGAGTACCAGGTAGTCTTAATGGCTTGGCTTTTCTGATTCTGGCAGTCATATCCGCGGTCGGTCTTCTTGGAGAGAGCGGGGGCTCCGCCGCCTTCCGTTCGCGCCGTCTTGTAGTCGAATAAATCCGACATCGTCACAATTTCATCTGCCTTCTTAATGCTGGCGTGATCGGCATAATAGACGTAGCCATCCGTCTCGCCGGCCTTCGCCCAATCCGCCGCCGATTTCGATCCCGAGTCATCGCTCCGGCTACAGGCTGCCAGGACTCCACAGCACAACAGAATCGCACAAAATTGTCTTCGCATCGCCGCCTCCTTGATTAGACAGAGTCCCTACGAAAACCATAGCATGGGGGGGAGCGTTCACGAGACAAGAAAAGATAATGGAATCGCCAAGGAAGAGAGGGCATCCCAGAGCTTGTCTGTTTAGCGGCCGCTCAGGAGTGAGGAGAGTTTCCGCACGTCGAACAGGAGGCTGAACCCGTACGTCGGACCGGAATCCGTCGAGCCAATCCAGTCGTTCCAGCTTTCCAGCGTCCCGTAGGGAAAATGCAGCGCGATGGATCCGAACCGGCGTGTCACCCAGCGTCCGGTCGGCGACACGAACAGGCCTGAATCGTATGTCAGGGCCACTTCGATCGTCCATTGAGGGGGCGTAGCGTCGTCTCCGCCGAAATCCGCCAACGAGACCGAGGCCTGGCCGAGATAGGATTGGTCGGCGATCACATTTCCGGAATAGGCCGATCCGGCGAAGAGGCGGCTGTACCGGCCCATGGTGGAAAAGCGGACGAACCGCGAGAATCCCTTCAGCAACGAGGGATCAGAATGGGGAAACAGCCAGGTCGCCAGCTCGCCCAGCGAGAGCTCTCGAAAGCCGACCCTCCCATACACCTCCTGATAAAGCGAGCCTCCGGTGACGCCGATGCCGGCAAAGCCCGTGTCGCGGGATGCAAAGAGCGGGCTCCATCTGGTTAACGATCCGCCGGCCATCGCATCCGCCCCGCTTCTCGTCTGACCGACAGGGATCGCACTTTGACCTGTGGTGCGGTGGAGAAAGCTGTTCTGGAGGTGACTGGAGGGGTTCTCTCCGGTCGGTCCGGCCCCGATCGTCAAGGTGCTCGACCATTCGGGCAAGGCCTTGAGGCGGTCCGTCCAACTGACGGTGGCGAAGTTGAATCCGGCCGTTTCGTCGATGGCGTTGAAGCGCTCGCGGCGTCCATTGAACTCCGTAAACCGGTTGACCGTGAATCCGGCGAGCAGGGAAGGATCCCGGTCTGGAAAGTCGATTGCGCCCCAATGGGCGCCGGGCGCCACGTTCTCCGCCCAACAGACAGGATGAAGCGCGAGCGACAGCCCAAGCCACACGATGGTGCAGAGTGCCGTTGGCGTGAGGAGGTGAAAGATGTTGCGAGGAGAGGTGACCCGGCTGTTCATAGTGCGAAGCTATCGTGAGAGCGTGGGATCATACCACTTCGGATAGCGAAACAGCGAGGGCGGAGAGCCGCCTGCCGGGAAGCTTGGAGCCGTGCGCTTCGGGGGCTACTTGGTTAACCGCCAGATATGTTCCGTGGCCGGGCATTTTCCCTTGAGCCCGCCGGGGACATCCATTCGGGCCAGCGGAGTGAGGGTATAGCTGTCGCTGTAATGGCGGCGGAGCTCGTCGGAAGTGACGGAAAACGGAGGCCCTGCCACGACGGTTTGGTCGTACTCATAGCCGATGACGAGCTGAGGGGCCGTCTCGGTGATGGCTTTGAGATGTGCTGTGTAACGGGGTCGTATGGTTTCCGGCAGCGCGACCAGCGCGGCACGGTCATAGACCGCATCGACGGGGCCGAGGATCTCGCGAGACAGGTCAAAGATATCGCCCACGAAGATGTCGATCTTCTCCCCGTGAGAGCGCTTGAGCGGGCCGATGTTCGAGATGCTCGGTTCCATCCCAAGTTCGGCAAAGAGCTGGGTTACGGCCAGTTCACTGAGTTCCGCCCCCGCGACTGCATAGCCGCGAGACAGGAGCCAGCCGAGATCGAGCGACTTTCCGCAGAGCGGCACAAACACACGCCCGCCCGGAGGCACATGCAGGGAAGGAAAGTGTTCGACAAGTAGAGGATTAACGGCTCGCTCGTGCCACCCGGTCTGGTTCGTCTGCCATCGGTTATGCCAAAAACTTGCTTCCATGTGAATTCCTCAGTGGTGCCGGTCATGTTGCCGCTAGCAAAAAAGTTGTCGGAGCAGTGACTATTGTTGGCGGTAAACTATAAATCATTCGGTGTGAAGCCGGTGACTTTTGAGAGACGAGCCAACATGCGAGGGCCTATTTCGTCCCGGTCATGAAACGCGAAGACGACGTCTTCCCAGGCCATCCGTTGCAATACGCGATGGGAGCCGGCGGTGCGTTTGATTTGCCAGCCGATGCGGAGAAGAGCGGAAAGAACGCGGGAGGCCTGGGTCGAAGGCCACTGACTCATGCGGCGATGAAGGAGACGTTCAGCAGTTCCTCGGGGACGGCCTCATGATGTTCAAGACGGTCGGCCATTGTACGAAGGGCGAGGGCCTGGACGGCAGCAAGCGCTGCGGCCTTGGTTTGGCCATAAGCCATGACGCCTGGCAGGGCCGGCACTTCACCGATCCACCGGCCGTCCGTTTCCTGTTCCAGCTCTATTTTGAGTTGCGTTATGTTGGCCATGAAAACCCTCCGAGTGGTATGACTGGCATAAGGCTAAGCCTCGACAGACGGAAAATCAAGCCGCCGTCGAACCACCGTGTGACGCGGAATGTTTTGATGTCGGATTGCAAGACTTGACCCTCAATCTTGTGTTCGGTCTTGCATCGGTGACCAGTTGTGGCTATGATGTGACTATGATCAAAGGGGTCCGGGTTGCCGATTTGAAAAGCCGGCTGAGCGAGCACCTTCGGAAGGTGCGAGCGGGACGAACGGTGACGGTCATGGATCGGAGCACGCCGATCGCGCGGATTGTGCCCTATGATGAACAGGGCGGGGGCCTGGCGGTACGGAGTCCGTTGCCGGGGGCACCGTCGCTCGCACAGATTCCACTACCGCCGCCGTTGCGTCTCCACCGCGATGTCGTGACCTTCCTCCTGGAAGAACGTCAGGGTGAGCGGTGATCGCCTACCTGGATTCTTCGGCGATTCTTCGGGTTATTCTCGGCCAGACCAACGCGCTCAAGGAATGGCGGTCCATCTCCCAGGGCGTGGCATCCGCGTTGGTTGAAGTTGAATGCCTGCGCACGTTGGACCGTTTGCGTCTCGCTGAAGGTTTGGACGATGCTGAGATTGCGCTCAGGCGGGAGGCCGTCTTTCGGATTCTGGAGGCGATGGAAGTCGTGGAACTGACCAGGCCCGTATTAGCGAGAGCGTCGCAGCCTTTGCCGACGGCATTGGGCACGCTGGATGCGATTCATTTGGCGACGGCGCTGCTCTGGAAGGAACGAAGCGGGACGGATCTGGTGATGGCGACGCATGATGCTGCACTGGCTACCGCCGCGCGGGCCAGCGGCATTCGCGTAGTAGGTACCGCTCGCTGATTTGCAGTTGGCCCTGGACTTTGAGAGATGGTGTCAGGGCTTGCAATCCCACAACACCTTACTTGTCCACGAGCTGCCTCTCCGGTAACTTCTTTGTCCGATTCGTTTGCCGCGCAATGTCTGTCTGTAAACGCCTGCCTCTTGCTTGCCGGTTATCGGTCGCGTAGCCCGCCGCGGGAAAACTGTTTGTGAGCGGTGAGAGGCTGAAGGCCCGGAGGCACGTCTGGTTAATCTCGAGTCTTGCCTCGAATCCGCTCGGTCAGCTCCTCATATACAGATCGACGGTGGCCGACGGCCATCAGGCGAATGACTCGTGTCTTCTGATGCACGGCATAGCCGATCCGAAAACGGCGAACGCGATATTTCCGTAGACCGTCGAGTTCCCGCTGGAGGGGCTCTCCACATTCGGGATCGGCGGCGATGGCGCGAATGGCTGCCTTGATCAGTTGTTTGAGCTCAGGATGGAGCGAGTGCGTCACGTTCGCCACATGCGGGGGAATATCCGGACGGAAGGGAGTCACGCAGTGCGCCGTTTCTTGACGGGCGTGAGAGGCTCGCCGAATACGTCTTCAAACGAAAGTCCGTTGCGTTTCGTTTTGTAAAAGGCCCGGCTCTCGGCAATCTGGCTCATAAGTCCTGGATCGCTCAGAACATCCAAGGTCTCTTTAAGGCGAGTGTATTCATCGATATTCATCAGGATAGCGGCAGGCCGGCCGTTCTTCGTGACGATGGCTTCCTCCTCGCGCTCTTGTACCCCCGCCACGAGTTCCGGCAGGCGGAGTGCCGTCAAATGAACGGGCCAGTGGCCGCTATGCGACGTGAACGGGGGAGGATGTATGTTAGGCGTACGAGCTGAGGCGCAAGAGGCGGGCTGTTGAATGCCGGGAGGCTAAGTTGTAGTGCGCTCATCCCGCTGAGCGATCACGAGAGACTCCCGGCGCCATGGGCGTTCCAACGTTTCTTTTGTTGCGATCTTATTGTTTCAAGGTCTTCCGTTCCTCTAATCCCCATAGCACCTGCTCAATAAATTCCTTCTCAAAAGCATCACTGACCGGCCCATCCTTGCCACTCACCTTGTTTTCTCCGCGGAGCGCGGACGAACAGTGATGGTCTACTCTTTCCAAGGATACTGCGCTACCTTGACCGTGCTCCTTCACAATGATGTGAGCTCGGTAAATACAGCTCTGTCGAAAGATGATGGTGGTTGTGGCGCGCTTTTCTCTAAATACGTCGAGCAACGAAAACGACAGCATCGGGTCAGGGTTGAATCGATCATTAATCATTTGCAGGAGGGTGAAGGCAGGTTCACGGAACTCATAGGTAGGCTGATCCTCTTCGGAATAGGTAATCACGTTTATCTTTGAAGTTGCGACGAACGCCACCAGGCTTAATAAAGCGACTCCGGTATGTGCAAGTTGTGGAAAGAGAAGAGGGGCGGCTGTTTGCGCATACCTGAAAGCAAGAGGTAATACGGCAAGAGCCCACAGGTCGGTGTAGTCGACGACTCGATCAAAGGGTAGGGCCGACAGCCCATTGAGCAAATGTAGTAGCGGTTCAGATAGGTCGGTCTTCCAAATAACGAAGGAGGCCCCAATCGACACAAGTATGCTCCGCCACCAGGTGGGTGGGAGTACGGCCAACCAGAACAGTGCGAACGCAAATAGCCCTGCGACATCAGAAAGCTTGCCGGTCAGCCAATTATGAAAAAGCTGTTTTAGTACATGGTCGTTAATAACAAGAAGCAGAAGGGAGAAAAGAAATGCGGGAGTCAGAAGCAGATAATTACGACGGTCAGTTTGCGATGGCAAATCAGCAATCATAAAGAGAATCGTAAGGGAACAGCCGAGCCGTTTCAATGGAGCGGACTAATAGCGGGATGGATCAAAATGGATCCTGCACCGTATTCTTTCTCGGGTTGGTTGCGGGCTCATCACACCGAGCAACTAGAAATGACTCCTGATCCCCTTGTTCTGTCTCCTGCTGCATAGTTCAAGTACGGCCCGTTCCGCTGCGGCAATGGCTCCGGCCAAGTAGCCTGGCGCCATGGTGCTGGTTTCGCTGCCGGCAAGAAACATGCGGTTCTTCCAGACCCCATTTACCCAGGGTATTCGTGCGGGTTCGGGATGCCCGGTTGGTGCACGGTCGTCTGCTGTCGCCGTGAGGGGATCTGTGGCCCAGTCCTTGATGAGCGTGGCGTGAGGGTGACCGGATTCCGGTCCAAACAATCGAGTCAGCTGTGTAATGCACGCGTCCGTGAGAGCCTCTTCTCCGAGGGCGACTCGCTGATCTGCGTGTACGCCAAGAAATCCAAAGAGGGCCGGCATGCCTGAGGCCGTGGTGGCATCATGGATTTCGACAAGTGGGCCTACCTGACTTTGAGCCGTTCCAGACAATCCGGCGTCGCGCCAAAAGGATTGCCGGTAGAGCGCGAAAAACTTCGCGTGGGGCGCCATCCATGTCGGTGTGTCGCGCCAGAGAATAGCGGTGGCAGAGTCGATGTCCGGCGTAAAGGCAACCGATGAGGCGAGAAGGCGTGGAGGAAGCGCGAAGATCACGTGCTCTGCTGCGACTTCGTGTTCAGCCCCGTCGGGGGCTACGATCGTTAACAGGACTTCGGAGTTGTTGAGCGTCGCCTGGCGCACACGCATGCCGAGCCGTAAGGCCTCCGGGGGGAGCGTCTTAGAAAGGGCTGGAATGAATGCCCCTGTGCCACCGGCAACACGCATTGATTGAGGCGCTTGCGGCATTCCCTGATAGCGTCTCGGCTCCTCACGAGGCAGCCGTTCAACGACCACATCGCCATCGCTATATTGGGGAAAGGTCTCAAGGCCCAACTCGTCAACGAGAGCCGCCAGGCCTCGCTGCATCTCCGGCCAGAACCAGGAAGGGCCAAGGTCAAAGCCATCATTCGAAGAGTGGCCCTGGTCGTTCGCAGAGAGAATGCGACCGCCAAGCCGGTCCCGGGCCTCGAACAGGTGAAAGTCGATGCCAAGCGCATGAAGCCGCCGTGCCGCATAGAGGCCCGCAAGCCCGCCTCCGACAATGGCGACCGACGTTCGGATATCGTGCGTCATCAGCGTATGGTCCTTCCCGAAATCCCCAGCCAGCGGTGTCTTCTGCGAGCTGAGTTCATCATGCTGAGCAATCAGAAAAGATTCCCGGTTCATCGAGTTGGCTGTCGATTAAACGCTAGATGTGTGATTGCAAGACCTGCCCCTCAATAAGAGGCCATTGCATCACTGGAAAGCGGGTTACTTCTTTCTTAATTGGATTTTCCCGCCGATGAGTTCTCTTCTCGGATTAAGCGACTCATCATTCATGGTCTGATCAGACGGGATCTCTCGAAGTGCGCGGATAATATCTTCCCGCTTTGTGCTGGATACTCTCCTGGCGATGCTTTCTGGATACTGACTAAAGACGAACGCCTGGTAACCGGGGGCCCAAATCGCAATAAGGTGGTTTGGTACAGGTATCCCGCCTGGAGCAGGAAGCCAAATTCCCCATCGTCGTGTGCTGTCAATCTCGATCTTCCCCTTGTCGTTGGATTGTGTCCGGACAAGTTCCGCTCGGTTGCAACTGAAGTCGTGGAAGTCGCACGCCAGATACACAACCTCGGCACGGGGAATGGGACTTCCTGATTCGGCATCGATAACTTCCACATCAAGTTCTTCGGCGACTTTGAGAGGCCAAACAAAGCAGCCACCAAGTGAAAGCGCCAGGATAACGAGCAAGCTAAATCTCAGGAGGAGCATGGATCTTTCAGGAATCTGCTTCGCGCCGGAAAATGGTTCCTGGCACCGTTTCGTTTCCGCAGCGGCAGCAGCGTGATGAATTGTAAGTAGCGCGCCGCTTCACTCACAAATTGCGCGAGGTCCGAAGGGCGCAAAGTCGTCTTGGACCACAGCCAGGGGCTGCGAGTATTCGCAGGTGCCCTTCTCGTTGCACGCTGCGACGGCGAACCCGAAGACGGTTCTATCGGAGTCGCCAGTGTCCAAGAACGGCCGCCGAAAGGTGCATGCGGTCGTTGACGGCAGCCGATCCGGATTCATGATGATGTTACGCTGGTTGCAGCTATAGGGACTAGTACTGCTCAGGACCGCCGCGCGCCGTTCGGACTCAACGGCAGTTCCCCCGGGCCCTCGCGCCGTCAAGACACAGACTCGGATGTAGCGGATATCTTGAGGCCGTCTCAGAGTCCAGGTCATCTGTAACGACGGTGGATTGTCTCGAGACGAACTCACCTGCGCCCCAACCGGATTGATGGTTGGGGCGAGCACGGGATTGTGAATCTCGACAGTTCCCCAGCCCGCGGTCTGTTGTTGCCACGTGCAGCGGAGTTCATCTGGCAAGGGGCTGCTGGGTGTTTGATCCAACCGCCAATGGGTGCAGGCGGCAACGGTCCATTTAATCGTCCGGCCCCGAAATTGCGGTAAATCGAACGTCACTCGATAGCTTGGCCCGCCGACATCGACGATGAACGGGTTATTACTTCTTGCCGTTGTTCTTGGTGTGCACATGGAGACGCCGCCGTCGAAGAGGCAGAAGAGATAGGCTTTCGCTCCGGCCACCGGCGTCCAACCGAAGCCATAGTGAGGGACGGCAGGTTCCGTCCCCGGGTATCTTCCGAGGCCCGCCTGGATCGGCGGCGGAAGGGTCCAATACAGTGTCCTCGGCGCGGAGGTGGCGCAGCGCGGCGGTGTCATTGGCGTTGGGGGAGGCGCGGGGTCTCCCGGACGCATCGCTTGAGGGACTTGCGAAGGATCCAGTGGCAGTGACAGGCAGGCTTTCACCGTCCATTTCAGGCTCTTGCCGAGAAACCTGGTCGGCGGGAGGCCTGGGGTCGGTGTGAAGTCCTGCCGCGTGTTCTGCACACGGTAGGTTTCGCTGCCGGGCTGCTCGCACGTCTTGTCGGCTTCAAACACGCAGACGATATAGAACGTCACTGGGCTGCTTCCCCCGCGTTGCCACTGAAACGTGACGGCGGCCGGCGCACCGTCCGGCCAGGTGGTGGTCGACGCTTCGGGGGGACTGACAAGAAGTGGGGCTTGCGGTGTGGCAATCTGAGGGGCGCCGCCGAGTATCCGCAGATTCGGCGGAACGGCCCGCTCGATGGGGGCATCCGGTAGATCAGTCGGTGGCGGTTCCTGCTGCGCCCCAAGTTGAGCGGCCCAGAGTGAAGCAAGGACGGCCAGGAATAGTGTTCCCATCGTGCGCAGCATGAGTCTCTCCCTTGTTGAGGAGCAAACCGATCCCGTATATTTTCCTGATTGGGTAAAGGTGTCAAGGGCCATTGTTTACCAGCTCTTACTTCAGTTGCCCTTGATCGTGACGCCGTCGGGCCAAGATCTACTGTGTCACCAGATGCTCCAATCGCATCGGATTGCCCAATGGTTCCTGGTACCTTTATCTTTCCGTGAATGCCGGGAGGCCGGGTTGGTGGTGAGTTCATCACGTCGAGCGATCAGAAAAGACTCCCGACCCCTTTGATTTATCTCGACCCCTTTGATTTATCTCCCGACCCCTTTGATTTATCCACCGCGAAATGAGGGTTTGAAGGTATTCATAAGCTTGGCGAGGGGTGTCTGAATCGCCTGGGAAAAATAAAGATTCCAGGAACTATTGAAGCGTTCGCACCATGTCATAGATCTTCCGCCAGGGAAAACCGCGATCTCGTGTACAGCGGTGTCGGTTTTGCTTGAAGAGCAGATAAAGGTTTCAGGAACCATTGTTTACCGACTCTTTCTTCAGTTGCCCTTGATCTCGCGTCGTCGCGCCCAAGTTCTACTGTGTCACCATCTGTTCCTGCCACATCGGACTAGCAAATGGTTCCTGGCACCCTATTCTTCGCTTTGGAGACGATGGGAGCGGAACGGATCGCATACCCCGTCCCACTGGTCGCATGAGGGGCGAACGATAGGTGTTGCCCTCTTGACCGGAGCCTTCGAGATGGGCGACCCCTTTGATTCGACCTCTTTGTCTCCCGTGACATCGCCCTCTCTCTCTCCGTACTTACTGACTTGGCGGGTCGCTCTCAGCGTCTGCGCCGGCGAGTTTCAAACCTTCAGCCTGCAATGAGGGCCGGCCGTTCGCGGCGCGGATCAGATTCTCGCCCAACTGCGCCATGGTCGCGCTGGTGCAGGTGTGCTGGTCGAAGAACGCAGTGATCGGCGATATGGTCTTCGTCTGCATATCGAGGAACTCTCTCGTGCGGTCTCCAAACTCCTTGGTGGTCATTTGCGCGAACGACTTGCCCCCTTTGGCTGAAAACATATTCTGCATCAAATCTTTCGCACGATAATTATCGCGGTCTTGGTACCATTGTCCCCACTGAGGATCGAACCGGGCATCGATTGGGTAGGGAATCGGCCGGTTCTCGTACTCATGTTCTTGGTGCCCATCCAAGAAAGTTTTGGTCTTGGTGATGACCTGATTTGGAATCTTATAGGTGACGAATGATTTCACCTGCGCTTTGCATCGTTGCGAGAAGACTTCACCGTAGTCCATGAATAGGACTCTGAATTCTTGAGATTTGTGGATTAACGTAAAGTCGCCGTCAAACATCCGGCGCGCCTTGTCGAAGTAGCCCATCACGGATCGGCCGGCAGGACTGTCAGGAGTATAGGCGGCCCAATAGGGATCCAGCTTGTAGACAATGCCAGGCTTGCGTTTTGCCGCGATCGCGAAATCCTTGCGATACTCGGCTTGGACCAGGTGAAATTTCTCCCAGCTGGCCTTCACCGAAGCCAACGTGAGATCGTTGTGCTCGGCGTCGTGGAAGAGCTTAAATTTGTACGACCCTCGGTCCGGCGCGTTCAAGGCCAGCAGGCCGCCACGCAACGTATAGTAATAGCTCGCAATGTGACCTTCAAAAAGCTGGCCGTTAAGAAGATCCTTCCCTGCTCCCTTCGAGATATCCTTGAAGTAGTGCCCCACTCCGATGTTGGCGCGGTCGCCGCAGGATGTCAGGAAGGGTTTCAGGGTCTGGTTGAGCTCAGCCAAGAAGGCCTGCGTCGGGGCTGCAGATTGGTCCAGCGGGATGATCGTGGCGTTGGGGTCGGAGGGGGCATGCACAAGAAAAATACCAACATTCCCGCTCGCCGCCTGGGCCGACTCGCGAGCCTCCTGTTGAAGGGCGATGTCAGCTTCATAGCCTTTCGTAGCGGCAGCGCTTTTCTTCTTCTCCAGCTCCAAAGAAGCCGAGGTTGCTTGAGCATCTGTGAGCTCCTTCCGCCAATATCTTTGACGCAGGTCAGCTTTTTCTTTCTCGACTGCATCGTTGACTGCTTGCTGTTCCGCGCGGATCGCACTGAGCCGCTTTTGATACTCCGCATCGGGTAATTGTGGCGCGGCCGGTCCGGCACATTGCACCTTGCCGTCCGTGATGATGGCTTGGGGCGAGTGAGCCACATAATCCTTCCCGGTGGCAAACGGCGGGCCAAATAGTTTTGGCCTCACCTCACGGTAATCGAGGGGCTCGCTGGATGGCCCCGCTCGGACAACAGGTGAGACCGCCATTGATATGAGCAGCACGCTGAACGTCACAACGATTCGCCTCATCCGCCTCTCCTGTTGTTGGAAATCCAGAGCCCAGCCACCAAGGCACTGCGAACATTCTACGGCCAGACGGTGGGCTGGTCTAGGGGGTGAGGTGAGCATATGTAAGGGGTAGTAGCTAGAGTAAGTGTCTGGGGGACATTGAGCAGTGGAAAGCCTACGGGAACCGCCGCTGCGCGCTGGAAACTAAGTGATCAGAAAAGACTCCCGACCCCTTTGTTTCGACCCCATTGAGCAGTGGAAAGCCTACGGGAACCGCCGCTGCGCGCTGGAAACTAAGTGATCAGAAAAGACTCCCGACCCCTTTGTTTCGACCCAACTGTTGCACTAGGACCTTGAATGCACACTGATACCATATTCTTCCCCACCTTATTCTTCCCGCGCGTGCAAATATTAATTATGTGCGACCAAAGGTTGCGCAGTTTGGATAGATCATATCCTTTACTGTGCTCCCGCCGGTCATGAAAGGCTTTCACGTATGTCTCTTTTCCGATCAGTTCTCCCTGATAGTGGCCAACTGAATCATTGAAGCTAGTCCACCGTACTGTTGGCTTCTTCAGTTTGGGAGTGAGGTCGAGGAAGAATTCAATAGAGACTGCTTTGCCGTTTACATTCTCAACTGTTTTACCAGTGGGACCTAGGGTCGTAAAACGGCGTGCTTCCTTAATGTCTGGCAGCGTTGTGACGCGCATCTTAGGTGGGAGATCAAGTTTCAATATGCGCTGTTTTACTTCATGCCCAGCGGTGTCATTGTCCAGCAAAACGAGAATGTTATTTTGTATTCTTATCCTTGCTAGTCCCTGGCAAAACCTGAAAACATTCCCAGTGCCTGTAAATGGGTAATTATTTGTCATGTCGATAAAGTAAAAGAAATCCGCAACGTCGGGAGCAACTAGGGGCAGGGACCTGCTTAATATTGCAGAGTCCGAAAAGCCCTCAGTGACGATTAGGAACCGGTCTGAGTCTAATAGGTCTTCATGGATTGGTGTTTTGCCTTTTGGATCGCTGCTTTGATAGTCCTCGAATCGCCAGATAATGTCTCTTTCTAGGTTTTTGGGATTTTCGGCCAGGAGTCTTAGCGTAATGTACGGGTCGAGGTTTTCGTAGAATAATCCTGTGTAGTCATCTATTGATGAAAGCGCTCGATCTCTTCTGATAAATTCTTGATCCTTGAATATAACCTTCGCGACGAATTCGCCAGGGTCATAGTTCGTTGGTTCGTCAGGGACACGAAGATGTGTGACGTTGATGGATGCTATCGTTTTTCGAAAAGATTCAAAAGAGATCGGCTTGCAGTAATCAGTAGCCAATTCAATGTGATCGGTATATTGCTCGTGACACCCAGAAAGAGTGTAGCCGAGTAGTTCAAGTCGCCTGATTAAACTGCCAAGCTTACGTACGTAGGCAGGCTTTTTCTCTGTCCGATAACTGTCATTGTCATAATCGGAGTAGTAATAGTTGGCTGGCTTGATGTCGGATTTGCAAAACAGCTTTGAATGATTCTTCCATATGTTCTGCTTGCCCCAGTCAAGCTCAAGATTTTCAATTCCTAAGAGAATAAGTGATTCCATTGTTCTTCTATCATCTCCCTAGAGGGCGGGCAAGATGGTCTCCTACTACGCGTCTCCAACGGGGGGAGTCCGCGACCGCGCGTTGCACGGCACATGAGACCCTCTTGCCTGGCCTCACACCTTCCCGAACGTCCTCGCGAAAAACTCTTTCGTCTGCTTCATGTGCTGTTCAATATCCGTCTGCAAGTGCCTGGCTCCTGCCTGCCAATCGTCCGTCGTATAGCCGACGCGGCGGGCTAGGAAGATAAATTCTTCTGAGTCGGGTGGGGGGAGCACCAAGTCCTTCGCGTTGCGGCGCACCATACTTAACCTTCGGATGGGCATGCAGAAAAATACGTCGGCCTGAATGATACTACAGGTTGACCTTGTAGTGCGTGCTCCGGCCGCCCCCTGTGGGAATGAACACGCCCTTATCTGCGAGATCCTGTAAATCACGCGTGGCTGTGGCTTTCGACGCGCCGGTGATGACCATGTATTTCTTGGCGCTCATGCCTCCCTCGAAGCCATCCGGGCCTTCCTCCAGCATGCGGCGAAGAATCTGCACCTGACGTTCATTTAGCTGATCTTTCCAGCAGTCGAACAGTTTGGTTTTCTTCAGTGTGAACTCGATCTGTTCTTCAGCCTGGATCTGCGCCTCCAGCGCCATGTTGACGAACCAGATTATCCAAGGAGTGATCTCATTCGACTCTTGCCCCTCTTGCAGCGCCTCGTAATACTGTTTCCGGTTGGCTTCGATCACTCTTGATAGACTCAACAATGCGGGCCGCCCAAGCCCCTGCGAGAGCGCCTTCTCGGACAAGGCCCGCCCTATGCGGCCATTGCCGTCTTCAAACGGATGGATCGATTCAAAATAGAGGTGGGTGATGGCTGAGCGCACCGCCGCTTTTCGAATCTCCTGTTTTCCGCCTGGGGCCGTCTCATTGAACCACTGAATGAACCCCCGCATTTCTCGCGGAACCGTTGATGAGGGCGGCGCTTCGAAATGGACCCGTTCATGTCCTGCCGCACCGGATACCACTTGCATCGGGCTGGCATGCGTTCTCCACTGGCCGGCCGCAATGCGCCGGTTTCCCGCCATGATCATGCGGTGCCAGGCAAACAACGTGTCCTCGGAGAGCGGGGCTGTAACACTGTTCCGGACGTCGATCATGAGGGTTGCCGCGCCTTGGGCTCTCTTGTCACCTGTCGCAGAGCCGCTGTCCATGCCGAGATTGTGCCGGATCGACGACATGACATCTTTCCGGCTGAGCAGTTCTCCTTCGATCGCGGAGGTCTTCAGCGCCTCTACAACCATCATCTCAATGGTGGTTTCCATCTGCGCGTCGTTTGTCAGCCCTTTCAGAAGTCCGCTGGCATGACCGGTCCTCTCGGCAAATGTGAGCAGGACCTCTTCGATCTCGGAGAGGTCGTATCGGAACTCTGGCCAGTCTAGTTGCTGCCAATTATAGGACATGAGCCTGATAATACACGGATTCGGCTCACAATGTAAGAAATTATGAGCCGAATGCGGCAGCTATTCGGCTCACGAAGCGGGGAAAGGGGCTGTTGGGGATATGCCAGGAGGGAGGCTTTACACCTTCCCAAACATCCTCTCAAAAAACTCTTTCGTCAGCTTCATGTGCTGCTCAATATCCGTCTGTAAATGTCTGGCTCCTGCCTGCCAGTCGTCTGTCGTGTAGCCGACGCGGCGGGCTAGGAAGATGAATTCTTCTGAGTCGGGCGGGGGAAGGACTAAATCCTTCGCATTGCCGCGGACCATGCGGAGGCCGTCGATGAGCATGCGGATGAAGAGGTAGGCTTTGCGTAACTGTTCGCCGTCCTGCCTGGTGACCAATCCGCATTCCACCAATCCCGTTAAGGCCTGCATCGTGTTGGGGGTCCGCAAGATCGGCTGCTTGTGGCCGTGCATCACTTGCAGATACTGCACGGCGTATTCGATATCGACGAGGCCTCCGGCACTGTGTTTCACATTCACCGTGCCCGGTTCGACGAGCTGCTTCAATTGCGCCCGGCGCAAGTCCAATGCGGTGGAGAGATCCCAGGGCGCGCCGCCGTAGACATAGTGATCCCGATGAGCTTCGACCTGCTTGCCGAGTGTCGCATCGCCGGCGACGGTGCGGAGCTTGATCATGGACTGGCGTTCGAACGGCGCGGCTAATCCCGTCGGACTGTAGTAGCTGATGATTTCTTCCAGCGGATTCGTCAGCGAGCCCTTGCCGCCGTGAGGGCGGAGGCGGATGT
>CAZXNN010000034.1:0-16351 GCA_964641915.1 uncultured Nitrospira sp.
CACCTGGCTTCAAGACTGCAGGAGGCAATGGATTCGGTGGGGTTGCCACGAAGGGCATTTATCAGTATATGAAATCCTTGTCGACTGGCCAAGTTAACGGCTGGGTATTTCACTATTTCTACGGGGGGAGACAGCTCACCCTTTCAGCCCAAGGTATTAAAGACCACAAGGGCCCGAACGGACCAGGGACCGGCACATCTATCCCATACGATACTGAGAATATGTGGCAAAATGTGCAAGCCTATAGCCAGCCGGACGGCCAGTGGGTAGGCTACGAGGCCCGTTACAAACTGAATTCCCCAGGCCAAGCTGACGGGGCCTACCAACTCTATGTTACTCCACCAGGCGGCACAGCATTTCTCGCAGCCAGCCATACGAATCGAGAGTTTATTGATACCACCCCTAGTGGACGCATGCCGTCTGATGCCCGATGGTATCGCACCAAGATTTATCGACAAGATGGCCTAGGCTCAATGTATATTGACAATCTTACTGTCACCACTACTCGAGTTGGCTTTAGCGGCGTACCGCTTCCACCATCGGATACAACACCTCCAATGGCGCCAAGTGGATTTACTGCCCGCTAATCCAAGCGCAGGTTATCTTCCAATCTCAGATTGGAAAAGGCTCCTTGAGCTGACTGAAATTCCCAGGAGCTATCTGCAGGCCTTTATAATGACTGCTACTCACGGGCCAGCTCAGCTGGCCCGTACCTTCCCTAGACTACCTAGCCGCACCCAGAAGAAAACGGCCATTTGGCGCCTTTGCTATTGATCGGCTGATTCCTATGGAACATGCCGCCGTCCCGACAACCACCATCAGATACCACCAGACCCCACGGTCGTCGAGCACCAAAGCGACGGCCAATGATATGGCACGCAAAATTATAGGCTGATGGAGCAGATAGATTCCCATCGTTGATGCTCCAATTTTTCCGAACAATCTCTGTTGATCTCCCATTGCTAAGAAGAGCAGATAGAAACTGCCCAAGTAGGAGTACTGCGCTAGGGCCGGAACGCCAAACTCTCCGAATGATATCGCCATGAAGGCTGTCGTGGCCCCGGCCGCCAAGAGCATAGCGCGCTTAGACAGCCATGAATTGGATACATACAGCGCACAGCCAAGCAGGTAATACTGCAACCCCCATATGGCGTGCAAGAGGGGGTCTTGCCCGCCACCCCAACTGGCCTTCAGCTGAAATCCTCCTATCGTCATCCCATTTATCGAGCCCCACAGGCCATTCATCATCCACACTGCCGCAAATATGAAAATAGGAGGAACCCCCCGCAAGTGCTTTGTGGCACATGCGAGCGAGCGGACAAAGAAGAGAGACAATAGGAAATACATCTGCACAGCAGGGGCACCCACCCATACAGCCACTAGAAGATCCACAGGATCTCGCCCTAAAACTATGTAGTCCAAGGAATGACTGAAGTATTCATAGGCCAATCGCGCAATGAGATAAAGCCCGCTGAAAAACACCCACGGCCCAACTAAACGCCTTGCGCTGTCCCTCACATAAGTCGAGTAGTCCAGCTTCCCTATCCGGTCGAGCTTGTGAAAAAAGAGATATCCATCGACAAGGAAGAATACCGGTACCGCAATCTGGAACCAGTACTTGAAGGCAGCTTGAATCTCGAGAGGCAGCTGGCTGTAGCCCAACGCGTGTTGGCCTATGACCATGACGATGGCTATGGCACGGCAAGAATCCAGAAAGTGGATCCTCTCCTTAGAAATCGACATAGCCTTCGAATCCTGTCAGAACAGCTGCACCCTCGGGAGGTGGAGATGGGACTCCTTCACGCTTTTGTGGCCGAGGAAGTCCCTTTCATGTAGGTCTTAAACCAGAGCACGAAAACTAATATGGCCCATAGCTGCGTTTCAAAGTTTCTCTCGCCTCGATCGTGCTCTTCAAGCATGCGACGAACTGTCACACCATTGAACAACCCTATTTCCTTAAGGGACGACGGCGACAGATGCTCCCCAAGGAGGTCACGCAAGGGGCCGCGCAGCCACTTATCCAGTGGGATCGAGAACCCTTGTTTTCTTCGATTGAGGATCGCATCAGGAACCAGGCCCTCCAACGACCTGATGAGAATGTGCTTTTTCTCCCACCCCTTCAATTTCAAATGGGAAGGAATCGTGGCTGAAAATTCCACCAGCTTGTGATCTAAAAATGGGACTCTGACTTCCAGTGAGTGCCACATGCTGAGGCGATCCGCCTTCCGCAATTCGTCGTCCGGCAGATAGGTCTCCATATCCGTGAGAAGAATCCATTCAAGCGGATCCCCGCATTGCTCGACCTTATGCATGGCCAGCTCTGCACTACCCACATGAGCCTCTCTCAACTCTTTCAAGAAGTCCTGACTAAAGAGACTAGCCTTTTCCGGCTCCGTAAACGCCGAGAGGTACTGCTGGTACCGCTCCGGCAGGGGCAGAGACGCACCATCCACAAATCGCTTCATCCGATCGATCCAGAGCCCCGCCATATCCCACTGCGGCAGCGCATGAATCAGCCCGCGAAGACTATGCCTGAGCACTCCAGGCAACCGCTGGTAGGAATTCGCCGCAATGGCGCCACGATATCGCTCGTACCCGGCAAATAGCTCATCCCCTCCGATCCCGGACATGGCAACCGTCACCCACTGCCTGGCCGCCTGACACACGAGGTAGTTGGGAATCATCGAGGAGTCCGCAAACGGCTCATCAAACGCCTCAAGCATCAAGGGGAGAATCGACTCCACTTGCGCCTGGGGATTATCGTAGACGCACTCCGAATGGTCCGTCTTGAATAGCTCGGCAACCGTTCTCGCATAGGGACGCTCATCGGCTCCCGGCTGCCCCTCTCCAAACCCCACAGTAAACGTCTTCACATTTCCCGGGCAAATCTTAGCCATCAACGCAACGATGGCACTGGAATCGATGCCGCCACTCAAAAACGAGCCAAGCGGCACCTCGCTCACCAAGTGCAAACGTACCGCTTCTTCCAGATGATGTAGCAGGCCTTCACGATAATAGTCGACCGATTTGTTGTCATCTGTGGAAAACTTGAGCTGCCAGTATCGCCGCGTCGTCAGCTCTCCGTTCCTCCACACCGCAGTATGTCCGGGCGGCAACTCCGCTATTCCCCGATAAATCGTGCGCGGCCCTGGCACATACTTGAAGGTGAAGAAGTCTGAGACAGACTGGAGATCCATCTGCCGTTCGTAGCGATCGACTGCAAGCAAGCACTTCAGCTCAGACCCAAAATAGAGGTCTCGATTGTCCTGCCAATAATACAGAGGTTTGATCCCAAAACGGTCTCTGGCGAGCAAGAGCTTTTTCTGGCGTAAATCCCAAATAGCGATCCCAAACATGCCACGCAAATGCGTGACATAATCTTCACCGAAGTCTTCATACAGATGGACAATACATTCAGTGTCCGAATGACTAGTCAGGACATGCCCGCGTTTTAAGAGGTCCTCGCGTAGCTCCTGGTAATTGTAAATCTCTCCGTTGAAGACAACCGCCACCGTGCGATCTTCGTTAAAAACCGGTTGCCGTCCGCTGTTGACGTCGATAATCGCCAGGCGACGCATGCCCAACCCAACCTGCCCGTCGAAGAAAAATCCGTCGTCGTCAGGACCGCGCCGCCGAATCAGCGCGCACATCCGACGGACCAATTGCTGATCGATCCGTCCGAGCTCTGCATGAACACTGCCGACAATGCCGCACATATCAGATGTATTCTCCCCTTCGGAAGGCTTATCCTGCTATCGCTTGATTCCTAGAGGCAAATTCGTAGGCCTCAATTAAAGCTTTGCCTACAACAGCCCACGAATAGACCTCATGAACACGATCGGCCCCGGCTCGCGACAAACGTACCCTCAACGCCTGGTCGCCAAGCAATTCCAATATGGCTCGGGAAAATTCGTCTTCGGAATCCGCCAAAAGCAAATGCTTGTCATGCCTCAAGGAAAGACCCGAAGCCGCAAACGATGTTGCGACCACAGGCACTCCCATCGCCAAACTATCCAGAATCTTAAGCCGTGTCCCTCCACCGCTAAGGATCGGACAGATGCATACGGCCGCCTTCTGAAAGTACGGTCTAACATCATCTACGAATCCGGTGATGCAAATGCGAGAATCTGATCTTCCGAGCTGCACAAGCCAATCAGGCGGATTTCTTCCAGCTACACAGAGCTTCACATCGGGCGACTGTGCGATAAGTCGTGGCCAAATCTTCTGAAGAAAATACTCCATGGCCTCCTGGTTCGGATGCATGTCCATACTGCCGCAAAACAGGATTGTGTTCCCGCCGGGATCAAGCCGGGGAGTAAAGTAGCTCGTGTCCACCCCATTTGGCACCACCCGGATATCAAGGTCTGGGCAAGCCCTCGATAACACAGCTCCTTCATCTTCTGACACGACGACATTGGCGCCAAATCGCGGACACCAGTTCTGCTCAGCGGACGCCAGTTTCGAGGATTCTAATTCAAAGTATCTTCGCAAGAGCGGATTCGCTGCCTTCTTTGCCCGCACAGCAATTTTGCTTGACTCAACGTCATGGTGAGTAAGAACAGTTCCAGCTTGGCCCACCAAATGATGGTACTGAGCCAAACCCAACGCATCGAAATGTATTACATCCGGCGCAAACTCTTTCACCGCCCTCTTCAGCTTCCTCGCCATTTCATCTGACTTCAGCCAGAGAAAATCATAAGGTTCTCGTGACACCAGCCCCTGAATCGCGAGCCCATATCGTGAGCGTAAGATGGACGACTGGCGGAGAGGAACCCAGTCGACCGATGCGCAAAATTTAGCTAGCGCAGCGACGCAATCTTCAGGGGTAATGTTATCCGGCCGAGTTACTGGCTGATCGAAGGCCAATAAATGCAACTCACACTGGCTTGCCACCTCGCGAATAAGATTGTAGTTTCGCTGAAGCGCACCACCTTTCGGTGGATAGCCAATATTGTGCCCAAGCCACAAAACTTTCATTACAGCCTTATCCTTCAAATCACAAGGGGCATATGCAGGAAGAAATTTGGTCTATCGCTTTGGGCTATCGACCCCCTGCGCAAGCATGGCAATGGCCGAAGTATCATAGGCTTGCACGCTGAACACTTTGGCCACATTGATCGCAGGCTTGCCGGGACGAAGAAGTTTTTGCAACACGGTCGCCACCCACGAGAGCGGCACCAGCACGAAGGTCGGGAGCCAGATCACCGTCAAATCCGGGTTGGCCTTCCGAAGATAATCCAACAACTCGCGTTTCGTCGGCGAGACCGGGTCGAGCAGATTCAACGGCCCAGGCACGCTCTCCCACCTATCGGTCATCCAGGCCAGGAACCGGCCGGCAAATCCCACATCCACCACACCCAGCCTGTCGCGCGGAGAACCGACCGCCACAAAGAAATTACCCAGCCGTTTGCCTAAGCGTCCCGGAGGATCGAAATCCCGATAGTCCACCAAGGCGCCGGGTCGAATCACCTTGACCGACACCCCAAGCTCTTGACCCAAATCAACGGCACGCCGTTCCGATTCGAGCTTGCCCCATACATAGGGCCCGGATCCCTTGCTATTCGGCTCCAGTGGATGATGGTCCCCGATCGGACCTCCGTGGCCCTGAGCCAACACCGCCAGACTGCTCACATGGACAAAATACGCGACACCGGCGGCAGCCGCGCCCCTGATCATATGCGAGGTGGCATCGAGCGAATTTCGTTGGTGTTCCGGCCACCCGCCGGCAGTCTCTGCGGCTGCGTGAATGACCGTATCGACGCCTTTGAATAAGTGCGCGCCGACGCCCGTTGCCACATCCGCCACGACATATTCGGCGCCGGCAATCCGTTCCCAAGGGGAAGGCTCGCGACGCGCCACCACACGGACGGGACGACCGCGCCCCAGCAAGGCACGGACGATCTCCTTCCCGAGAAACCCGGTACCGCCTGTCACAAGCACACCACGGCTATCGACAGGCCTCGGGGCTGCCAACGCCAAAGCCTTTGCCTCTCCGACCTTGAGAGCCTCTGCCACCCGCTCACAGATGCGAACGGTTTCAAGCAGGCTTTCCGGAGAGAGCGGGGAAGGGGTTTTTGTCCGTACAGACTCGTAGAAGGCAGCGAAGAGTTCGGCGAGTCCAGGGTAGCTGCGCTGGCTCTTGAGAAACCGGCGCGCCATTGCCGACGTAGTCCCGGTCAGGAGTTGCCAGGCCTGTCGATAGGGAGCGAAGAGCTTGTCGACGCCCGAGGAGCCCGGACCGATCGCCCGCTGCGTGGTACTCCGGACATAGTCTGCAAAGAGAGAACCGTTTTTCCCAATCACGCGCAGATAACTCTCAACAGGGCGGCCTTCGAGGGTCACAATCAATGTCCCGGTCACTCCGCCGCGCCGGACGAGTGCATGCACCGTCCCGGCTTGACTCACTTCGAGCGAGACCAACTCGATGCGCCCCTCCCCCGACTGTTCGAGGACCCGCAACAGCAGATAGACCGGATGGGGCAGGATATCGAGCAATTGATGATCGGCCCGGAGCACGGTGCGCCCACCGGGAGCATGCCGGACCGTACGGAAAGAAAAATAGCTCTCGACATGCACGACCCGGCCGATGGAAGGCAGGTATTGGGTGAGGACCGCTGTCGGCGACTCGTAGAGCAACTGATGCCCGGCGCAGACCAGAAGATTCTTTGCCCGGGCTTCATCGAGGATTTGCTGCGCATCCTCGACTCGCTCCGTAAATGGTTTCTCGACGTAAATATGGCTGCCGGCCCTGAGGGCTGCCAGCGCCAACGGCCCATGGGAGGCCGGCGGAGTACAGATGTGCACCACATCCGGTCGTTCGGCAGCCAGTAACTCGTCAGGGGTGCCGTAACTCTTGATCCCCGGAACCATGCTTCGCATCGCCGCTTGAGCGGCATCCGAAGGATCAGCCACCGCAACCAGCTCTGCACCGGCACATCGCAAGATGGCACGGGCATGATGCTGGGCGTGGCGGCCGGCGCCGAAAAGCGCGATGCGAAGAGGACTCGTTCGTGAGACTGTTGGGTTGGAGTTTGTCACAAGCTGTACCTACTCAGGTGTTCAGACTGAAGGCTGACACGATATTAGAAGGAACTGACACTGATGCCCGCCGTGGTTGAGAAGTCAGTCCAAACAACTCTTCTTTCGGAAACCCTGCGGTTACTCGATACACCAATATGGCGACTTCATCAGCCAACTCAAATGCCGGAAGTTTCGTATGATCACGCACGATGTACCACTAACATCCTTCGGCCTCCAGCCTATATACCTGAGCAATTACACAAGTTGTATCTCTTCATGGCCCTCATCGAGACGTTACCAATTCCTTGTAGAGCCCTGCGACACGATCCGCCATGGCCATCGCAGAAAATTCCTGCAATACTTTCTTCCGGGCCTGCTCACCCATTTTCATGGCGGTCTCAGGAGAATCGATCAATCTTAGGCAACTCTCCGCCAGTCGGGTTGCATCCATCGGTTCGACGAGAATTCCTTCGACTCCATCATCAACAATTTCAGGAATCCCCCCCACTCGACTGGCCACGACAGCCCGGGACGCCGCCATCGCCTCAAGCAAGGCCATGGGAATCCCCTCGCTCAACGACGGAAGGACAAAGATATCCAACGCCTGCATCAGTTCAAGAGTATCCTCTCGATGCCCTAAAAAGACAACGTTTTCACCGATTCCCAAGTCGCGCGCCTGCGCCTCCAGATCCTTGCGGATCGCCCCGTCCCCCACGATCAGCAACTTCACATTCGCCCGCAGGCGCAAGAGAATGGGAACCGCTTGAAGCAGGTAGGAAAGCCCTTTCACAGGCGTCAGCCGGCCGATCGTCCCGATCAGGCAGGTCTCCGCATCAATCCCCAACTCTTTGCGTGTCACCCATCGATCAGCCTGAATGGGCTTCTTCTCCAGATCGATGCCGTTTCGGATACAGGTTACAACTGGGGCCGCTTCATCAGCCCTATACTTACTCTCAATCTGGGATGAGACCCCAATGATGGCATCGACACAACATCGATGGACTGTGCGCTCCATCATTTCATACACATTCATCTTACAGGCCTGTAAACCCTTGAACGGTTCACTGAGTCCGTGGACCGTCCGCACAACATGCGGAATTCCGCACAACTTGCTGGCTGGTACTGCCAGAATCGTATCTTTGTACTTGTGAGTATGAACGATCCCAGCCGGTGACCGTTTGAATTCTCGAACCAGCTCACAAAAAATCTTGCCGCTGCTCCATCGAGCCTCAGGAAACACTTTGACACAAATGCCTAACGCCTCAATCTCTTTCTCCAATCTACCTTCATTGAACAAAATCACCGACAACTGAAGGCCCGTCATGCCCACCAGTTTTGACAACAAGACCTTAAGCTGAACCTCAGCTCCCGCCCACAGATCACCTGTAGCAACATGACAGATAGAGATAGCGGTATGAGGGAATTCACTCGATGGTGGAAACATCTGCCGCACTCCTCGCGATTGCTAGGACATGGAGCTATTCCATATCCAGCCCTCATTCGCTGGCAATCAACCCCCGATGCCATCTCCCGGCTCCAAATATTTGATTAACGGTTGGAAACGGGCCCTTCACCAAAACGCGGAAGCCGAGCCCTCCACGGTTGCAGCGGATGATCTCCAGCAGGAAATGCCGAAGCCCCCCGTATCTCGGAGATATTTCTGAGAGCGACTACTAACGCCATCATGATCCATAGGCTCGGGTACCACAAAATGGAAATAAACACACCGCTCACGATGAATCCGATGAGACTCCCTTCCATTGCCCGAGCCAGATAGACACGAATGTCTTCACGACCTTGGTGTGATTGACGACCAGCCGACCTCACAACCGGAAGAGCAAGTTTCCGTGCGACCCATCGCAGATCTCTGAAACTCTGGAAGATCATTCCACCGATAAGGACTATTCCAGCCAGACCAAGCTCCGAAACCAGGGTAACCCATGCAGAATGGGCCTGCCGGCCTGCGATTGATTTCTCACGGAATGTCCGGCTTCCCTGATAGATATCAAAGGTCCAGGGGAAATTGCTCTGCCCTATTCCGATAATAGGATTATAGAAAAACATTTCCATACCAATTCCCCAGGTATAGAGCCGTTCTCCTCCGGTGCCTTGCTCCATCGTCTCTTCGCTGGTTGAGGAGCTGATCTCATCCCAATACTTTTCGGGCGCCAGCAACGCCATGAACAGTACGGCGACGGCAACCACAATCAACGCATTCAGTTTCTTCGGAGAGCGATACCAGCAGTAGACGCCGACCGATGCCAGGCCGATAAACCCTCCGCGCGATAAGCTTGCCATTGCCGCAAGAATATACGATCCCAGCAACGCTAGGTATTTAAGCCGGATTGAGATCTCGGTCGCGGAGAACAATAAGAAATAGGCGAACGGGACTGCCATATTCATGACCATACAAAAATCGTTCTCGTCGCCCATCCAGGCCCCAATACCGACTCCTCCTTTTGCAATCCCCATGATCGCCAGGAAACCGTGGACACCCACCCAAAACTTCATCACCGTCAACATCTTCTCCGTCGAATTCACGAAAGTCGTAATGCCAAGATAGGTGAAAAATAAAAGCACCATGTCCTTAAAGGTCATCAGGGCATGAAAATTGTTGACTGCGAGCGGAACATGGATCGCCATGACTCCAAATAGCACGATCCACAGTTTTGTCTGAAGCCGAGAGAAATCCAGTTTCCCAGACATCAACACGTTGAGAAACAGCAATAGATTTATTCCTAGCGCGATGGGAATAAGCTTGAGACCGGGAATCAATTCCTGGGGGCGGCCAAACTCAAAGAGAAGGTACGCCATGACGAGATAAAACCCCGCCTTGCTCTCAGAAGCTCCACTTGAACGGAAAGCTGGCAATGGCGTTCGTCCGGAGGTCCGAACTGACTTCAGGTCAGGCGGCATTGATCACCATAGAAACGTGCAATTCGCAATATCCTCACGTCTAGCTTGCGCCGACCAAGAGCGACTTATAAGAGGCTGGCATAGAGTGCCTGATGCCTGGCAATCATCTCAGCCTTGCTAAAACGACGCTGTACCAGCTCTGCACCAGCCCGGCCAAATTTTGTAATCAAATCAGGACCGTCCAAGAGCTTGATAAGCTGATCTGCCAGGTCGATTGGGTTCTCTGGCGAAACAAGAAAACCCGTTCTCCCATGGTCGATCAGCTCAGAATTTCCACCGACTTTTGTGGCCACCACTGCTTTCCCAGCTACCATGGCCTCAAGCAGCGCCATCGAGAGCCCCTCCGACAATGACGGCAGCACAAAGACGTCCATGACCGACAACAACCGTTGAACATCGTTCCTCATCCCCAAGAAGCGGACATGCTGTTCAATTCCAAGCCGCGCGGCTTGTTCCTTGAGAATCGCTTCCAACTCCCCTCGCCCGACCATTAGAAGCACGAGACCGGGATATCGTGTGAGCACGGCCGGCAAGGCATCGAACAGGTATCGATGACCTTTAACCGGATACAAGCTCCCAACCGTCCCGATCACGGGAGAACCTTCAGGAAGCTCCAATTCAGCTCTGCAGGCTTGCGAAGAGGCGTCGCTGCCAACAGCCGAGGACTCTACACCATTATAGATCACTTGCAGTCGAGACTCCGGAATACCGACTCGTTGAGAAACAAATCTCTTAAGATCCTCTGATACGACGACAAGCTGGCCATATCGACTGACTATTTGATAAGCCAGGCGCCTGCGAAACTTCTCCCAATAGTAGTTTTTCCCGTGAATGGTTCCCACAAACGGCACGTTAGCAATTCGCGCCACGACCCACCCAAGCACAACGGCACTGAACTCATGGGCATGAATGAGTGCTACCTTTTCCTCGCGAACCAGACCCAGACAGTCCCGGAACCAGCCGACCTGGAGACCGCCAGGGAGTGGCATGAGTTTAGTCTCAACACCTAAACGCTCACACTCGCCCTGGAGCCATCCTGGACGGAAGAGCCCAACAATCACTCGATAGTTCTGTTGGTTGAGGGCGGATGCGAGACTGCTAATCACTCTCTCCGCTCCACCAGGCCCGCTGCTGGTCGACAGGTGCAGAACGGTCGTCTTGTGTTCACCGGCTGTCATTTAATTACTTGGGTATCTCGAAATAACTGGCGAGTCTTCTGATCGTCCGCTCTCATATCCAATCGGGCTGCCAGGGCATCACAACACCGTTTCACTTGCCGATAACAGGAGCGGAAATCTTCAATCGTCCCACTATAGGGATCTGCGATTTCAAGGGGGCCGGTAGATTCGAAACGTCCCAACAAGACCACCTTTCCTCTCGTGTTCGGATACAAGCCGTGAATCCGATCTTTTTGAGCCACTTCCATGACGATAATCAGGTCTGACCTATCGAGCAATTCCGCGTGCACTTGGGTTGTCGCATGTTTCTCAAGCGACAACCCGTTCTCGAGCGCCGTGGCTTGTGCGTTGAGATGGGCCGGTTTCCCGGGAGTGGTTTCAAGTCCCGCCGAACGGATCGTAAGTGGCTGTCCCGCTTGCGTGACAAGCGCACGAAGGCACACCTCTCCTAAGGGGCTCCGGCAAATATTGCCTTTGCAGACAAAGAGGACCGACTGAACGGATTCCGGCAACCGGACCGCCGACCATCGTTCATAGGGATGACGAACGAAGTTCAGCTTGCCGATGATGTATCCCCCCGTCGCACGGAGCGCCCGCAGAAAGGTCCAGCAATGCGCTCCAACACTTGGCGTCTCACCCATGTTCATGAGGCTCCTCCCGCTAGCTGGCTTATCCAGGCACGATACTCCACCAATGCCGGGCGAGGATCGCTCAGTGATTCCACTTCGTAATGTAGATCCCGCCTCCATAATCGAAGAAACTCCGCCGCACAACGCCACCGTGACGGCGCGTCCGGGCCGAGGTGAAGCGTGGCGTTCGTCTTGGTCAGACGCATGAGCAGATGGTCCAGATCTCCAAGAAACCAACGGGACCGGGTACCGGCGCGGTAGGAGTTGTCCCGGATCGCCACAGGCGATCCGCTCGCTACCTGATAGAGGAGATAGGGAATGTTAAGTCCCGCATCCATCGCCAACTGCAAGGACCCCCAGAACCGCCCATTGATCTCCATCAGTCGCGGGACCTCGGTCGTTTTATCCACCTTGAACTCGACCATCGCCACTCCATGCCATTTTACATGTTCCAACAACTTGACCGCGTAGTCAGTCATGGGCTTGGGGAGCGCGATGCTCTCTCTCAGCACACTTACGCCGCCGGCCGGCGGCTTTTCCCTGATTCGCCGATGCGCAAAGAGTGCGCAGGGTCTTCCATGATCAAAGAGACCGAAGATCCCCTGGCCCTCCCCCTCAACCCGTTGCTGAATGAGCGAGGGATTCTTCAAATAGGACACCCTTCGATACAGATCGATCAGTTCTTCGACCGATGACACAAAATGGACGCTGGTCTTGCCCCATCCACCGTCGGTCATTAACAGCGACCGTCCCGGCTTCACCACGACAGGGAATGCTGTTACCTGGCCGAGCACGGACGCGAGATCCCCGTCGGGGACATAGACGGTTGCGGGAATCGGCACGCCCAACTCCTGGGCAACCTTCATCAACCGGTATTTGTCGGATACCAGTTCATAACTTTCCAGCTGAGGAACGGCATTCAAGACACCGGCGGGAAACTGATCTCTTCGCGCTGCGAGCACCTGAGTCGTGGAATCCGTCACCGGCATAATGCCGGTAACGCCCAACCGCCCGACCGCGTCGATCACACTGGATACAAACCGGGAGGGATCTTCCAGCGGCGACGGATACTGCCAGGTCCGCTGACAATACTTCGAAGCGCCTGCGAGCGAGTTCGAGGTTTCAGCCCCCACGACCACCGGAATGCCTGCTTGCCCCAGGCTTCGGGTGACCGCGAGGGCGGCGCGTTCCTGACCATCCATTACTAACACACAAGGGCTCGACCTCATGACGATTTCGGTCCTCTACGAACATGCAGCGCCGCCATCGGCCTAGCGAATGCCGGATAGTGCCAACGCAAGCAACGGATCTGATGAGCTGCTATCCTCATGCAGGCTGACCCGTTTCAGCGCGTACGGATCGCCGGGGCGATCACCTTCCAACCCTATCTCACAACCAACCGCCGCGCGATACCCGCTCTCCCTCACCAGCCCCTGAATACCCGGGTTGAAATTTCCATTGGGATAGCAGAAGGCTGAAGATGGCGTGACACCCTGCTTGAGCATCGCATTGCGTGACTCGATCATTTCGCGACTGACCTCCGACAACGGAATATTCGTCAAAATCCGGTGCGAGCAGGAGTGCGAACCGAATGACACCCCCTGAGCGGCCATCTCGCGCACCTCCGTCCAATCGAGCAGGACCCGCTCAGAGGGACGTTCCATGCCGAGGACGCGACCGAGCCGGTCTACGAGAACTTCAATCTCATCGACCGCTACTTCCTTACAGCGCTCAATGATGGCCCCGGTGTCGATCGGCCTGCCTGATTGTCCGAATATGAAGTTCCCATCTTCAGCGGACTGGCGGACCCCGACCGTATCAGCCAACATCGCTGATACTTGATCACGAGTAGTCGGATCACTCGCCTGAGCTCTGGCCCGCTCCAACACCAACATCATCCGATCCGGCCAAAACCATCGAGTGGTTCCAATAAAATCGGTCGCAAGAAAGATCGTCGCCGGGACGGCATACCGTCTCAGAATGGGAAAGGCGAACTGATAGTTATCCCTCCATCCATCATCAAAGGTGATGACACAGTAGGACCCGTCGATCTTGAACTGATTCGCCTGCCACAAGTCCAGAAGCTCATCCAGGGAGAGAATGGTAAAATGCTCCCGAAGATAGGCGATGTGAGCGGCGAACGACTCCTCCAGCATGTACATGCCAGGTTGAATCTGTTGACGGTCCACCACCTCCTGAGGCACAACTCGGTGATAGGTCAGCACAATCACGCGCCCTCGATGCCGGAACTGTGAAAGCCCGGAAACGGAATAGAGTCCGCCTAATGCCCTCCAGGTTGCGGCCTTGAGACGTGCGATCACATCATCACCCTAATTGCGCCGTCAGATCGTCCTGCACACGACTCCCATTGCTGGCAACCAATCACGGCTAGTATCATCCAGGATGCGCAAAAACTCCGTCCAGCAAGGCCGCAGCGAGCGAAGAGGCGAATCGTACTCTGCGCTGTACGTTGAGCCTCTGAGCGATGCGAGAACGCCGCTGGCGGACTTTTTCCGCATCTTGTTAAAAGAGCGTGTAGATAAACGGCGCGACAGCCGACCCCTGAGTCAAGACGATCAGACTGCCGAGCAACACCAGGACGAGAATAATCGGCAGAAGCCAGAATTTTTTCCGCTCTTTCATGAACGCCCATAACTCTTGAATAAAATCGCCCATCTGTCGTCCTCCTGAAAATTGATCCGCTCAGAACATGTTCTTCATATGGGACGCAGGTCTAGCATTACGAATCACCCGGTACGTCGGTGCATCCGGTTCAAATCCGCGGCACATCGGGTCACGCCCGGCCAGCCTCATGACCAGGCCCATCGGCGTCACAATCCCATAAAACAGGACACTCAAGATAATGCGGGTATTGATCCACCCCATGACATGCCCGACCCGCATCCATCCTTGATACGGGTACTTCAGGATGGCCGGCACGGCGAGTCCAGCCACGGACAAGAGCGCACCGAGCACGACCGCCCACTCTCTCATTGCCTCCTGCCGCCAGAGAAACGGCCACAGCCCGATCACCAGGAAGACCCCGCCGACCATGAGACCGAACTGGCGGAGCGTTTTGTTCGTTACCTCAACATTTTCCATCGGTTAGCCCTTTCTGTACAGCCAAAACACGTTATCGTTTAGAAGGAGTCCACGACACGATGCGTTCACCACGGCAATAGCGGATCCAGGCGGCAAGTATCGAGACATTCACCATCACGAAAAATGACGGGATCCGCAGTACGCCTGCACTCGGCAAGCGCGTGGTGACGAGGTAGGCCAGCGCCATGGCATAAAACCCCGCCTGGGCCAGCAATGTGCCCTGATAGAACAGCGACGATGACGCGAGCATGACGTTGGCCCCCAACGCCCCGATCATGGCGAACGGCACCAGCCATCGGCATAATTTATGGCTGATCAGCTGCCAGGCAAACAGGTGATACCGGAACGGATTGAGCAGGGACAAGCTCTTCATAAATACGGAAATGCCCCGGACGATCGTGCGGACCTTGCGATCATACTCCTTCTTTGGATCGGCCAGATTCTTGTAAAACCCGATACTCTCCGGGTCTGCCACCCCGCGAAGCCCCAGCCTGACACTATTGAGCAGCGTATTGAAATCACTTTGGAGATCCGGAGCCCAGTTCCGGCACACGGTTCGACGAGCGGCAAAGAAGGACCCGCTCAGTCCAACCAACGTGTTGACCCGCGTTTCGAGGTTCCGGAGAAACATTTCATAGCGAACGTAGGCGCCTTCCCCGCTCACCGCCCCATCCACGTCGATAAACCGGTCCACGCTGCTGACGCAACCGACCGTCGGATCGGCGAAGTTCCGTACAATCGTGGAAATGGCTTGGGGTTCAAGCATCGTGGCCGTATCAGAAAAAACCAGAATCTCTCCGGTCGTTGACTCGACGGCGAGTTTTTGCGCCGCCTCCTTCCCGCCCTTCACAACCGACCGAACTAATCGAACTCCGGAGGGCCCATACGAGCGGACCAGGTCATCGGTCCCGTCGGTGGAGCAATCGGACGCCACAACAATGTCGAGGCGCTCGCGGGGGTAATCTTGCCGAAGCGTATTCTCCAACTTTTCCCGAATCCGTTTCTCCTCGTTGTAGGCCGTAATGATCAGGGAGGCCATCGGGTGGTTCGGAGCTTTCTCCACTGGACGATTGCGCAGCATGCCAATCGCCATCAGCAGCAGCGGATACCCCATATAAGCATAGAATACGAACGCGACTGACACCCAGAAGATCGAGAGCATGCAATTAGAAAGTGTCATGGTGCGCTATTCCACTAGTTTCTGACGTGGATGTGACGATGACCGGATTCCCGACTGGCTGGATTTCCCTCCACGGGACTACCTGGAACGGAGGACTTCCCCTGAACGGCCAGTACACAGTCGATCTTCAGACGGTCCTGCTCCAATACAAACTGATGCGTGGGCAAGGTGACTAATCGATCGACCACTTCCTGAGCGCCGGGGTATCTCCGGCCGGCCAATTGCCCGGCCAGTTCCGGTATGTCCTGAATGGCCGCCGGATAGTTAGGACTCAGCCCTGCCCCCTGCTCATGCGCTGGCTGTCGATTGGCTGGCGATAGACCTGC
>CAZXNN010000035.1:0-16164 GCA_964641915.1 uncultured Nitrospira sp.
TCAGGTCTCGTCGAGGCCCATCCCCCAGCGGATGAGGGACACGGGGAGGCCGCCGGACATAGCGTGCGACGGTCGCCAGCGCCAGCGCCGGATGCACCTGCCCCTTCGCTTCCAATAACAGCGGCAGACTGCGGACGACCGTATCGCGATCCGTGGTGACGTTGACAGTTCCTTCTGCTACCGCAGCGGACCGGATAGCGGCGGCGGGAGAGACGAACAGCTCGAATTCCTGCGCGACCCCGGGCCGTGGGTGAAGCGTTTTGGGCCCTTGCGCTTCGAGGGGCGCGATCACGTTGCCCATCTGTTGCATCAAGGCAATCAGATGCGGATCGTCCGGTTTCGCGGCGTCAAAGAAGATGTCGAGCACGATCACGCGCGCTCCTGCTGCGCGCAGGGCCTCCAGGGCCTGCGCATAGAGCGTGCGAGGCCAGTTCACCAGCGGGCCGTATTCCGGGAGAAGTTCGCGGTAGCTGCGCTGATCGATGCCGACGATGACGGTGGTCCGGGATTGTTCGCCGGCCCGGGCAGCGAAGAGAAAATCCGTGCTCTGTGCCTGCGCCGTGGCGAAGACCTGCCGATGGTACGCCGTGATCAGCAGTGCGCCGATTGCCAGCGCGAGCGCCGTGCTGACGAGGAGTCGCTTCATCAACGTGCCGTTCATGCGGGGAGGATTCTAACAGGACGGGGAGCGACTGTCTTGAACGATCGCAGCAGTCAGCGCGCGTGGATCACGCCGAGTTCCCGACCGACCTTTTCAAAGGCGCCAGCGGCCTGCTCCAACTGCGCTCTCGTATGCGCGGCGGACATCTGCACGCGGATGCGCGCCTGGCCTTTCGGCACGACCGGAAAGCTGAAGCCGGCCACGTAGACGCCTGCCCGCAGGAGGCGATCCGCCATGCTGGTGGCGAGCGTAGCGTCGCCTAACATCACCGGAATAATGGGGTGATGGCCCGGGGCGAGCCGGAATCCAAGCGCAGTCAATCGCTCGCGGAAAAAAGCGGCATTGTCACGCAGTTGCGTGCGCAACGCATCGCCTTGCGCGACCAGCTTCACCGCCTGCAATGCGGCGGCAGCGATGACGGGAGGCAGGGCATTGGAAAAGAGGTATGGGCGCGAGCGCTGGCGCAGGAGTTCGACGATTTCCGCCCGTCCCGAGGTGAATCCCCCGGCCGCTCCGCCGAGGCTTTTCCCGAGCGTGCTCGTCACGATATCCACTCGATCGACCACCCCGAAATGCGCCGGCGTTCCGCGGCCGTTCGGACCCAGCACCCCGGTGGCATGGCTGTCGTCGACCATGACGACCGCGTCGTAACGATCGGCTAGTTCGACGATCTGATCGAGCTTGGCGAGATCCCCGTCCATGGAAAACACTCCGTCTGTGGCGATCAGGCGCAGCCGACTCCCGCGCGACTCCTGTAGTCGGGCTTCCAGCTCGGCCATGTCGGCATGGGCGTATCGAAGGCGTGTCGCCTTACAGAGCCGAATGCCGTCGATTACGCTGGCGTGATTCAGCGCGTCGCTGATCACGGCGTCTTCTTCATTGAGCAGGACTTCGAACAGGCCCCCGTTGGCGTCGAAGCAGGAGCTATAGAGAATCGTATTCTCGGTGCCGAGAAAGCTGCTGAGCGCTTGTTCTAACCGGACGTGGAGATCCTGGGTGCCGCAGATAAAGCGCACGGAGGCCATGCCGTAGCCGTGTTCAGTCAGACCGGTGGTGGCTGCCTTGAGGATGTCCGGATGATTGGCGAGCCCCAGGTAGTTGTTCGCGCAGAGGTTCAGCGCCGGGCCTTGCGCCACGCGGATGTCGGTCCCTTGGGGGCTGAGGAGTTGTCGCTCCTGCTTATAGAGACCGGCCGCACGGATGTCGGCGAGTTGTTGCGCGAGGACCGTCTTGAGCGAGGAGTAGGCCATTTTCTTCCCTGAGCGTACAGCCTTCAGCGATCAGCTTTCAGCTCCAGACGGATAGGAGGGAAACATTCGGAAAGAACGCTTGCCTGATAGCTGAAGGCTGACGGTTGAAAGCTTTCACGGAAACAGCACCACTTTGCCGCACTGGCCGGAATTGATCAACTCAAACCCCTGGGCGTAGTCGCTCATCGGGAAGGTATGCGTGACGATCGGCTTGATGTTGAGCCCCGCTTTGAAGAGCCCGGCCAGGCGATACCACGTGCTGAAGAGGCGCCGGCCTGTAATGCCGTGCACGCGAATCCCTTTGAAGATGATTTCGTTGGCCAGGTCGAACGAGATCGGCCCGGTCGGAATGCCGAACAGCGTCACCCGTCCGCCGTTCTTGACCGCGCCGAAGGCCTGGTGCAAGGCGCTGGGATGGCCGGACATTTCCAACGAGGCATCGACACCTTCTCCGGCGGTGATCTCGTGAATCGCCGCCGCAATCTGCTCGGGCGTTTGGGTTTTGGCATTCAACAGGTAGTCCGCGCCGACCTGTTTGGCCAGAGTGAGGCGATAGTCACTCACATCCGTGGCAATAATCGTCGCAGCCCCGGCGGTTCGGGCCACCGCGGCCGAGAATAATCCGGTCGGTCCGCAGCCGGTAATCAGGACGGTGTGGCCGGTCAGGTCTTCGGCGAGGGCGGCATCGACCGCATTGCCGAGCGGTTCCTGGACCGACGCGAATTCTGGGGGTATGGACGGGGACGTGTTCCAGAGCACATTCTCCGGCAGGACGACATACTCGGCAAAGGAGCCGTCGCGATCGACTCCGAGGATACGATAGTTTCGACAGACATGGGCTTGGCCGGTGCGGCACTGGAAACAGTGCCCGCAGGTGATGTGCGATTCGGCCGCAACGTAGTCGCCGATCTTCACTCGCGTGACATCCCTGCCGACCTCGACGACCTCGCCGCACATTTCATGCCCGATGATGCGGGGCGGATGAATACGGCTGTGCGCCCAGGGGTCCCAGTTGTAGATATGGGCATCGGTGCCGCAGAGCGAGGTGGCTTTGATCTTCACGATGACATCGTTGGGTCCGGCGGTGGGATCCGGACAGGTCATGGCCGTCAAACCGGGACCGGCGGATGTCTTCACGAGGGCGCGCATAGCTGTATTCTAACGTAACCTTGTGAAGGAGGCACGTGCTTGCCGAAAAAACGGGTTGCACTCGATCACGGGGCTGAGTAGGATGCCTCTATGTACCACCCCGCGCCCAGTCCTCTCGCCTTGCTGGCCGGCGCTCTCGGTCTCTGTCTTTTTCCGCTCAGTCTCATGCCAGTCAGCAAGGCGGCAGGATCCCCGTCAGAAGCCTCTTCTGCGCCAATCGGCACGCGTTGGGTCAAAATTGACCTGGCGACGGCCGATGCGTCCGGCGATATCCAAGTGGGGAAGCCGTTTGACTTGTCGATCGCCGTGGGCGGGGTGACCCAAGGCGGCGCGCCGCTGGTGGCGATTTGCGAATCGGTCCTGTTTCAGAAGCACGTAGTCGCATTGGATTTTGACAACGTCGACATGGTGATGAAGGGATCGGCTACGATGGACCCGATTCCAGCAGGAAAACTTTCGGTCCCTCCCAAAGCCGCCCGAGTGCAAGTAACCATCGCCCGTGTGAAGAAAGACAAGTTCGAGCGGGTGCTCACGCGCGTCGTGTATGTCACCATGGGGAAACAGGAGGCGGCCAACGAAGGCAGCGATACGCCGCTGCCGAGTTCGGAGGAGCCGTCAGGCGGGGAGTCGGTACAGGATGAAGTACAGCCGGACGCCTTGCCGGTCTCGGGCGGGTTGGTGGTCGAGGAAGACCTGCTGCCGATGCCGGCGCCGGGGCAGGGCAAGGCCTATTGGCAGCAGATCAGTCATTTAGTGAGTCGCAGTTGGAGCCGTACGGTCCGGCACGTCCGGCATGCGCCGACGAGCGAGACGGTCCGGGTGAAGTTCCGACTTTATCCCAGCGGGCGTGTGCAGTTGATTCAGATTGAAAAGGGGTCCGGTGCGCGCGAAGTCGATGAGGCGGGAATTTATGCCGTGGTCCACGCTCAACCGTTCCCCCCGTTTCCGGATAATATCGAGTCGGAAGCGGTCGATGTTCATGTGCGGATGCGAACAGGGGCCAAGACCGGGGCGCGCGAGGTTCAATCGATCACCAATAAGCAGTCTGGTGCACCTGAGACCGGTGCTGCGTCATCCAAGAAGTAACGGAAAGAATATGAGTGGCCGTGTTCGCGGCAGTTCATCTCATGGAGGGGACATGTATCAACGGACGATTGTGAAAGCTGGTGTCTTGTGTGCGGTGTTACTGGCCGGGTGGCCGGCAGGGGCCGGGGCCGAGATGGCGCGCTGGGATCTGGATCCCGATCATTCCATCATTGAATTCCGCGTCGCCCACATGGTCGTGTCGAAGACGGCGGGCCGGTTCATGGACTACAGCGGTGTCGTGGAAATGGACGCGGAGGCGCACCAGTTCAAGACGATCGAGGCGACGATCAACACGGGGTCGGTCAACACCAACCACGAGAAGCGTGATGCGCATCTCCGGAACGCGGACTTTTTCGATGTCGAAAAGTTCCCGACCATGACCTACAAGCTGAAGAGCTACAAGAAGACGGGCGAGGGCTATACGGCGCTCGGCGATTTGACGCTCCATGGCGTGACGAAAGAAATCACGCTGACCGGTACCTTCAACGGTGTGAGCAAAGATCCCTGGGGGAACATCCGCGCTGGATTCACGGCCGAGGGAAAAGTGAATCGCAAGGATTTCGGTATGGTCTGGAACAAGACGCTCGACACCGGCGGGTTTGTCGTCGGCGAGGACGTGAGTATCCGGCTCGATATCGAGTGCATCAAGGCCAAGAAGCCGTAGGGTCTTTCCGCTTCCTCTCACAGTCCGGCCGCCTCACTGAGTGAGGCGGCCGGCCACTCACCAGCCGCGATCCGTCGGAGCGTCTATGAAGGCCATGGTCCTCGACCATGTCGGAGATGTGGCGAGCAGCCCGTTGCAGCTTCGTGACATCCCCATGCCCGCGCCGGAGCCCGGCGAAGTGCTCGTGAAGGTGCATGTTTGCGCGGTCTGCAGAACGGATCTGCACGTCATCGAGGGCGAGTTAACCGACGTCAAACAACCTCTCGTGCCGGGCCATCAGGTCGTCGGCACAGTCACGCAAGTGGGGGCCGGGGTGACGGAGGTGCATGAAGGTGATCGGGTCGGGATCGCCTGGCTCCAGGGGACCTGCGGGATCTGTGGGTTCTGCAAGAGTGAGCGGGAAAATCTGTGTTTGAAAGCGCGATTTACCGGCTATCAAGTCGATGGCGGCTATGCGGAATACGCCGTCGTGCCAGCGCGGTTTTCCTATCCCATTCCACCGGGTTTTACCGATGATGAAGCAGCGCCGCTGCTCTGCGCCGGCATCATCGGCTATCGCGCGCTGCGGATGAGCGGCATCAAGCCAGGCCAGCGGCTCGGACTTTACGGGTTCGGGGCGTCCGCGCATATCGCCATACAGATTGCGCGTCATTGGGGGTGCCAGGTATACGTCAGCTCGCTGAAAGCTGCGCACCAGGCGCTGGCGCGCGAGCTGGGTGCTGTCTGGGTCGGGGGTGCGCAAGATGAGCCGCCTGACAAGCTTCATGGATCCATCATCTTTGCACCGGCGGGCGAGCTGGTTTCTCCGGCATTGCGTGCATTGGAGAGAGGCGGCACGCTGGCGCTGGCCGGTATCCACATGTCGCCGATTCCGTCGCTGGACTATGATCGCGACATTTTCGGAGAACGTGTCTTGCGCAGCGTCACAGCCAATACGCGGCAGGACGGCATCGAGCTGCTGCGCGAGGCTTCGGCCATTCCGATCAAACCGCACACGGTCCGCTTTCCTTTGCTGCAAGCCAATCAGGCGCTGCAAGCGCTCAAGGCCGGATCGTTTCAAGGCGCCGCCGTCCTCACGATCTGATCCCGCACCCATCTAGCATTCGATCATGCAGATTAGGTAGATTGAGCGGCTATGCGTCGAATCATTACAGCATTGATCGTGACACTGGGGATCTGCTTCAGCGGAACCGGCTGGGGCTTGGAGTTTACCGCCGATCGGATTACCAAGATCGACGGCCGCACGGGCAAAGCCAACATCTACTACCGCGATAACATGTGGCGTATCGAGCACCACACGATGGGGCCGGTGAACGTCAGCATCGTCCGCAAAGACAAGCAAGTCGTGTGGATGCTGTTGTCGCGGATGAAGCACTTCAAGACCGTGCCCTACAGCGCGGATCAGGATTTGATGGTGACAGAAAAATTGGATGGTGAGGTCTCACGCGAGGAGATCGGCCAGGAAACCAGGGAAGGCCATCCCACAATCCTCTATGAAGTCGTAACCAAGCACGGGGAGCGGACCGAGGTTTATTATCAGTGGCTCGCAACCGATATTCATTTTCCGATGAAGCTGGCGAAGAAGGACGGGAGTTGGATCGTGGAATACCAGCATGTGAAGTTACGGACGGTGACGGACTATTTGTTTCAGCTCCCCCTGAACTTTCAGCCGCTGGAAGAATTCAACAAGGAACCGGGTCCGGAACCCAAAGAACAGGGTATGTAACTATCAAGGAGGAGTCGTCGTGCGAAGGGCAAATATCTTGGCAGGTGCTGTCGTCGCAGGGCTATTGGGAGTCGGGGGAACGGCGTGGCCGCTGGATGTGGGCGATATCAAGCAGGAGTGGACGGCGGAAGGCCGCAAGCTTGCCGCTGAACGGGTGAAGCTGCCGGCTTATGACGACATGGTCCGCATTCCGGCGGGACCGTTCACGATGGGCAGCGATAAGAAAGCGGATAAGAACGCCTATCTGGTGGAGATGCCGCAGCGCTCGGTCTACCTCGACGCCTACGAGATCGATAAATACGAAGTGACGACCGTGCAGTATCTGAAATTCGTCCTGGCGACGAACCGTCCGCCGCAGGTGGATTGGAAGTTCGACGGCGGCAATTTTCAGGAGACGATGGTTGCCCATCCCATCATGCATGTGACCTGGTACGAAGCCGACGAGTATTGCAAGTGGGCCGGGAAGCGCCTGCCAACCGAAGCGGAATGGGAAAAGGCGGCGCGGGGCGAGGCCGATACGCGCATTTATCCCTGGGGTAACGAAATGGCCGGCCTGTCACGGGCGAATTACGGCCGCACGGGTCTGTCCGGTCCGGTCCGCGATCGTCCGGAGCGGCTCTTGCTCTATCCGCCGATCATCTCGGTGTTCAAGTACGACAACGCCGCGAGTCCGTATGGCGTGTTTCAAATGGTCGGCAATGTCGCCGAGTGGGTGGCCGACTGGTATGACAAGGACTAATACAAGACCGCGCCGGACAAGAATCCGAAGGGACCGGACAAAGGCACCCAGAAAGCCTTCCGGGGCGGCGGCTGGATCGACAGTACCCCGAGCGTGCGCGTCTCGCAGCGCAACGGGACCGATCCCAAGACCTCGATGAACTGGATGGGCGTCCGCTGCGCACGCGATGCGAAAGAGGGCGACGCGCAGGCTGCCGCTCCGGCGCAGCCGACCGTTACTCCGTAAAGGCCACTCTCTCCGAAGAGATGTCCGGGTAACCCCGGACATCTCGTATCGGTCTCCCTCTCGACTCGCTTCTCCGACTCAGGTACAGTTCGCCGACTTTGCGTTGTTAGCCATCCTTACCCATCGTCGGGAGAACGCGCCATGGTCGAGTTGAGAATGTTGCCGGCACTCATCCTGACATTCGCGTTCTGCCTGGCCTGGTCCGGCTGCACCTCCGATCAGGCCACGCGTACCACCGAATCTCCACAGACTCAGACCTTTGATGATGTGATTCCGCTGACCTCGGCCAACCTCCGCGGCCATCAGATGCTCTACGACGAAGGCTGGTACGTCATCACCTCCAGCAGGAAATCTCTCGAGTACGCTAAAGAGAAATCCATCCGCTCGTCCCGTGCTGCGATGCAGGAAGCGTCACACCGCATGGCGACCCATTCGGCCGAGTACAAGGCCGAGCTCGGACCGGATCTTCAACGGGCGTATGAGACAGGGAAGTCGCTGATGCAATCCGGCACGGAACGCAGCGGCGAGATTCTCGACCGTACCAAGTCGATGACCAACGCGGAGTGGACTTATGCCACCGGGCACTTCGGCGAGGCCTGGGAAGCATTCATTCAAGGGAATCTCTCGCTCGGCAAACGCACCGAGCAGGATCGTGCGGCGCTCCTGGCTCTTCCGGGGCGTGAATTCGCGTCGTTGAAAAGTGATTTCAGCAACATCTGGGACATCACCACAGTCATTCGCGAGAATTTCTCGGGGCGGATCCAGGTGTCGTGGGATGCCGCGTTCGAGCGAGCCGGGCGTGATTTCCGAACGGAGTACGAGCGGTCCGGTGAGCAGTCGAATTCCCTGCGCGCACTCGGCCCGATCCTCCAGGGCTATCTCAAGGCGCTGTACCATGGAGGCCTAACGCCTGCTGCAAAGACCATCGTGCGCACCAGTGCGAAAGGAACCGGGACCGCGACCGGTACCGTGTTTCTTCCCGTCGCGGCAACCTCCATTGTGACGGGCCGCACCATTCAAGCTGCCGGTATGACGCTGTTCTATACGGGCAGGACCGGTGTGAAATTGATTTCGCCCACGGTCGAAAGCGGACTGTTGGCAAGCCTGGCAATTCTCTCGGTGGGTTCCATTCCTGCGACTGCGGCGGGCGGCATCATGTTCGGGGCCGTCAATCAGGTGGCCTTCACGACCGCGGGACCTATGGCGACGGTGGGAGAGGCGGCGGCGCTCACCACGTTCGACACCGGCAAGTATGTCGGGTTTGTGACCTACGATGCATTGGCCGGCTCGACGAAGGTGGCGATCAACCAGGCCTCTTCCGGCGTGGTCCTCGGCTATAACGCCCTCTCGGCGCTGCCCGCGCATCTCTTCATGGGCGCGGAGGATGCGGCGATTCTCCTGGCCTGGGAGGGGCCCAAGCTGCTCATCGCCAAAGCGAGCGGCCGGTTGAAATCAAGATCGGGTCAAGCCGACTCGTCGGCGGGCGATCTCCCGGTCGGGACGGTCATCAATCTGAAGCAGCTACAGTCGACGGAGGGCATCACCGTCGAAGTATTGTCCGAGGATCCGAAGCAGATTCGCAACGTGCTGCAACAACTGCCCTGTGACATGAGGAACACCGATGGCCCATGCATCGCAGAATAGACTGACTCGCATACGCGCGCTCATGGCGTTGCCGCTCCTGGCGATGGCGCTGGGGAGCTGCGCCACGGCCGATCCCGCCGCCGATCCGCTCAAGCACACGAAGAAGCTGGTCGTCGAAGGCCATGTGTCGCTCTACAACAACGGCGCGTTCAATGTCCCGCAAACCTCCATCCGCTTGATCCCGGCCGGCCCCAGCGCCTGGGAACTCGTCGGCGAACTCATGGGCCTCCGCGCACGGCAGGCCTTTCTGCTGGCGATCTCCAAAGCCAAAGAGTCCGTGACGATTCTGTCGGAAGGCACCACGCTCAGTTATCACGTAGCTGAGGGCATTCACCAGGCGACGGGCACGGTCGCAGACGAGATTGCCAAGGCCACGCGCGAGAATAGCAGGCTGCTGGCCTCCCGCTCCTGGGCGGATGCCAAAGGCATCGTCGGCAAGTCCTGGGATCTGTCCAAAGAGACCGCCGACGATATGGATCGGCTGGGCATCGCGATGATCGAGAAGTCGTTCCAACGCGGCGAGACGGTCTCGCAGCAGATGAACGAAGAAGGCAAACGGATGGTCCGGCAGTCGCTCGAGCAGGCGCACGAACTTTCGAAGGGCGGCACCGCGCGTTCGTCGGAAGCGCTCTCCTTCGCTCGTGAGAAATTCATCAAAGGCTATGCGGCAGTTCCAACCAATGCCAAAGCTCGCGCCAAAGCCGTGGGCGACAACATTCGCGAACTGGACCTTTCCGGCATGCTTGAGGACGAAAGCGCTCGCCGCAGCCGCTGGTCCAAGACCATGACCGATCTGGCGGGCCAGACCGTTTCGAACTACCGCGAAGACGTCGGCCATTCGTTCAGCGAAGCCAAGCGGGAGATCTCGGATTACCGGACGTCAGGGATCAGCCTCGCCACGCTGCGCTCCTTGCGTTGGGTGTTGCAGGGCCTCTTCTGGGATGCCGCGATCGAACCGATCGGCAAAATATCGGCGGCGTCGGTGGGGTACATCAGCGTCAACGCCCTGGCCTATCCCACGCTGGTGGCCATACGCGAAGGCAAGGCGATGACAGATATTGCGGTGGAAGTGGTTTGGAACGCCTCCAAGTCCGGCTACGATCTGGTCGCGCCGTCTGCCACCGCCGCAGTGGCGTCCTTGTATAGCGTGCTCGACTTCACCGGATCGAATCTGGCGGCAGGTGCGGTGGCAGGGTCCGGCTCGGTTGCGGGGCTGAGCGAACGGGCGGTGAGCAATGCGGTCGGCGTAACGATCAAGGGGTCGGGCTATGCAGCGGGGAAGACGGTGCAGTATGTCGGTGTGCCGCTCGCGTCAGCAGGTGTGGCAGTCGGTGGAGGGACGTTCGGCGTGGTGGCAGGCACGGCCGAAGCTGCGGCAGCAGGCACGATGCGGGTCGCAGGGGAGACTGGCATGGCCTCCACCTATCTCATGGGCAACGTCATCGCCGGAACGACATTGATCGGCGGCACGGCTGCGACCGTGGGCGCGGCCGCCTGGCAGGGCTACTATCAGTCGGCAAAAGCCGTCATCCTACCGGCCGGGTTCCAATTTGCAGGCGGCATGGTCCTCAGCTACGGCACCATGGCGCATCTCGGCGCGCACACCATCCTCGCAGCCGCGGACATGTCCTATCTCGTCCTCTCCCTCGAAGGCCCCCGTTGGGTGCTCTACGCCGTCAAAGGCAAACTCGGCAAAGGCGAAGACCTCGTACCGGGCGCGATGCTCGATCTGAAGTCGATGCAGGAGGCCGGAGAAGAAATCTACAACATCCCGGTGTCCGACGAAGAAATGAAGAACGTGGTGGAGTCGGTGTACGGAGAATTGCCGGAGGTGGAGTGAGCAATAATTCTGTCCTAGTGCCGCCACTTGCGCATCGAGGGGACAAGTGCTGCAACGAATGGGACCGATCAAGTCCTCGCTGAACTGGATGGGCTTCGCGATGCGAAAGACGGCGATGCACCGGCCGCCGCTCCGGCTCAGCTGAACACGCCATAGGATTTCTTGAGATGGGCGGAGGGGATGAATAAGAGAAAGCTGCTAGCGAAAGCACTGGTGGCTCAAAGAATCTTCGCTTTAGTGAAGCGGTCACTCTTGCAAAGGCGTTTGGATTTCGTCTCTCGCGCACAAGAGGGAGCCACCATATTTTCGTACATTCCCATGTCCGCGAACTGGTCAATCTTCAAGAAGTCGATGGAAAAGCCAAGCCTTATCAGGTTCGCCAGTTGCTTGAGATCGTGGAACGCTATGATCTAGAATTGCAGCCGGGCGAGGAATCATGACGCATTACCACATCAACATTTTTTACAGCAAGGCGGACGGCGGGTATATTGCCGACATTCCTGACCTTGAAGCCTGTTCGGCGTTCGGCAAGACGCCGGCTGAAGCGCTGAAGCAAGCCGAAATCGCGAAACGTGCGTGGCTGGCTGCTGCCCGTGCCGAGCGAAAGCCTATTCCGAAACCCCGCTATCGTCCCGCCATTTATCAGACTGGCGCGTAGTCCTGCTTGGCAAACGCCTTTAGCTACATATCGTTGCCCAGCTTACCGGTCCTAAACTCGCTGATTTTCATAGGCCTCTGACTCTTCCTCACCGGATTTGATGTAAGGTAATCGCTATGTCAAATGCATGGTGTGAAATTGATATACGGCCCACTATATGTCAGGTGAGGATGAAGCCGATAGAGTCTGTGATTTTGCTTTCCGCTCGCGGCGAAGGCCTGCCGACTTTCAATCAGAACGCTGAAGTCGGCGGGGGACCGTGCGGACGAAAGCGGCTAAGGAGTTGAAGAGGGTTGCCGAGTATCCTGCGGATTCTGATCTATGCACGGCGCTCGATGAAAAAATGGGGCGGACTCTTTAACTCCCGAGATCGGCAACGACGGGTTCAGTCCACTCGATGCGGGTCATTTCTTGAGGAAGCGCTTCTTCACGGCTGTGTGAGGTGCTACTCTTCCTTCATCGGCAGCGGTGATACCCGCCTCAATCTTTTTTCTGACGTAGATCTCGTACATGATGTCGTCCCACGCGGCTTTTTCCGGCAACGTCTTCACCATCGCCAGGGCTTGCTGTTTCGCAGTCGGCATGTGTGTCTCCCTCAATACGTAGTCTAAAATCTAGGCTCCACCTGACGGAGAATCAAGAATTCTGCCACCACTTAGCCGGCATCCGCATCCTTAAAATCCTGCAACCAGAGCAGCGTATTGCGAAGGTCTGAATTGGCTTGGCGTTGAAGCAAGACCAGAACACGGCGGAGCAATTCACGAAAGGGGAGATGGTCGGACACGATGATGCCGGCATGATGCCGTCCGGTACGAGCCGATTCTTGAGCAAGCCGGATAAAATCTTTTACGTTGAACGTCAGAAGAACCCGGCCATGACTCACTGAAAACGCCAGTTGCTGGACATCCGAACAGCCAAGATTCCTGGCCTCTTTTGTCGAAAGACAATCGACCCCGCGCTCTCTGAGTACATGGGCCAGGAGCGGGTCAACATCTTCGTCAAGATAGAGTGTAATGGCCATCAGCTGGACTAGCGACGGCTAACGGACAACGCGAACGCCGCTATCGCGCACGCTCTTCCCGATTTTCCATCATCTCCCGGTCGATGTCTTCTTGATTGTCGTAGTAGTACGCAAGTGCGTCGTGGATTTGCGCAAGGGTCAGGTGAGAAAACTTCGCCACCAACTCCTCCGGCGTGCAACCCTGACGGAGCACGTAAGTCACAACCGAACGAACCGGGAAGCGCGTCCCCTGAATCACGGCATTGCCCCCGCAGATCGCGGAGTCAGTGACGATATGGGGATGAGCAATCTTCGGCACAGAATCAACCCTTGGATTGAAAAGAGGCCACTTGTTGATACCTGATGAAGTCTAGTCCCCACCTGACAGAGAGTCAAGAATTCTACCGCAGGAGTGGCCTCGGACTGTTCTTACCCCGTCCTCTACCTCGAAGGCCCCCGCTGGGTGCTCTACGCCGTGAAAGGCAAACTCGGCAAAGGCGAAGACCTCGTGCCGGGCACGATGCTCGATCTCAAGTCGATGCAGGAGGCCGGCGAAGAAATCTACAACATCCCTGTGTCCGACGAAGAAATGAAGAATGTGATGGAGTCGGTGTACGGCGAGTTACCGGAGGTGGAGTGATCAATGCTCAGGATTCTGACCGTCAGGCGCAAGCTTCATTTCGGGTAGTGGGTTTTCATACTCGTCGGACTTTATAACTGTCTCGAGCACTCCATCATCATCCTTATCAATTTCTTCTCGTACTTTGATGCCTAATTTGTAAAATAAACGTTTTCTGAGCTTGCCTGTTACTGGATCGAGGATCTCTTCTGAATCGAGCTTGCCAAAAGTATTATATTCGATTACGTCAGGCTTGCCGTCCCGATTACGGTCGATCTCCGTGCTGATCACATCTCCATTACGATTGAAGATGGATCTGGTTTCGAAGAATCCATCGAGATCGTTGTCATACTGTATGCTCTGTAGAACTCGCCCCACGTATTCATAAATAACATCGTCTTTACTATCTCCATTGCGATCATAAGGGGTACCTATCAACGACAGGTAATTCCAGAAGCCAAAACCAGCTACAGTGAAGAGAGCACCTAGGAGAAAGCCTCTCACAACATCTGGAGCTAGCGGCAATGGATTCGGTGAGTCGGGATCTGGAGAAGGGGCGTGCGCGACTTTGGAATCTGAGCCCCTCTCTCTGCCGCACTTCCAGCAAGTCTCAAACTGGCCATCGTGATGCTCTCCACATGCGGCACAGGCCCAGCTGTCCTGGCTGGGTACATCGACAGCCGATTGTTTTTCGATCAGCTCAAGAGCCGGATCGTTGTCTATGTCTCGTACCACCCACAACTCGGGGAAGACTTCTGTAAATGGGACTTCTCCAGCGAGACTGGATGAACACTGGTTCTTGATAGTGCAGGGTATGCCTGCCCGTTCAAGGCGCTCTTTAAGCATTTCTATTTCGACTAAGTTCTGAGAGACGAAGACTTTTTTCATGCCCGTCTCACTTCTCCTGGTTGCTCTCCAGGTTTCACGGGAGTTCCATGCATAGGTTTGAGCCCTCTTACTTCTTAAAAATCAGCCTCGGCTCCGTCATGTTCCCCATCGAGACGGCCACCAACTCCCACCCACTTGATCCGAACTCGTTCAGCTTCGTTTGCATAGTCTGCGTGTCGGGAAGTACCTCGACGATTTGGTACTGAAACCGCTTCGGTTCTTGCGCCTTTGCCGTGAACGGCTCTCCTATGAACAGCAGGAGTCCCAATGCGCCAAGGCTCATGCCTGCGATCAACCACGCTAGTGACGGACGTGCGTTCTGCATAGGTCACCTCACTGAGGTTATTGTTGCGGATGCGCGACGCGCCAGTTGTGGCCGGTGCCGAGATCGACTTTGAGCGGGACGGAGAGCTTTGCAAGCAAGGGATCACTCTTAGGCAGGTCAAGCAAAGGCTAGACGGCCTTTAGGTTCAGGAATCGGGCGGCCAAGATCCTTTGCTGTCTCAATCCATTCCTGGATCACGGTTTCAACGTGCGCCAGGGCTTCTTGGTAGGTAACGCCATCGGCCGCACAGCCAGGCAATTCTGGTACTTCAGCAATGAAGGCCTGATCGTCCTTGCTCCAATAGATGATCACTTCGTATTTACTCATCTGCCTCGCTTCCACAAAGGCGTGCTTGTTACGATGCCCTGGCCTTGGTGAGGGCCGGCGAATGCGCTTCTATTTTTTGCATGGCCTCACGGTCGTAGACTTTCTCGCCACAAGCCGGACACTCGTGAAAATCCAACCGTGGCACTGAATAGGTTTGGCCATGAAACTTGCCGGTCCACTTCCGGCGGACCTTCTTAATCTTGTCGCTACCGCAGGTGGGGCATTTCGTGACGCTCAACATAGGACGCCTCTTAGAAGGCCTTCTTGGATGAGATAAGAAAGTAGTAGGTTTCCGATTCAGCCTCAGGTATCAGTTTACCCTTCGTGTAAATCAGAAGTCCATTCAGGTTCACACTGTGAATCACATAGAGGCGTTCACCGGAGGTTTTCCGGTGAACACTTGTAGAGCGAAGAACTTTGTAGATTACTATCGCATTGAGAATCGATTCGGCTACATCGAGCTCTGTGAGACCGTCCCCCTCCATCTCAATCCGAGCTTTCTCGCTGAATGCATAGTTACCAGCTAAGACTGCTCGTTTGATTCGAATAAGGATGTCGCTCATGGATGCGCCACGCGCCAGTTGTGGCCGGTGCCGAGATCGACTTTGAGCGGGACGGAGAGTTTGAGCTGCTTGCCGACGCCTTCCATCTCGTGTTTCACGAGCCGCTTGGCTTCCTCCAGGTCCTTCTCCGGCACTTCGAAGATCAATTCGTCATGGACCTGGAGGATCATCTTCGTGTGCGGCATCTCGTGATGGAGGGCCTTGCTCACGTTGATCATCGCGACTTTGATCAGGTCTGCGGCTGAACCCTGGATGGGGCTGTTCACTGCCATGCGTTCGCCGAAGCCGCGCTGCACGGGATCGCCGCTCTGCAGTTCTGGTATCTGCCTCCGTCGGCCCAAGATCGTGGTGGTGAAGCCCTTCTCTTTCCCCTCGGCGATATTCCGATCCATCAAGGCGCGCACGCCGGCATACTTCTCAAAATAGGTCTCGATATATTTCTTGGCTTCCGCCTGTGGCACGCCGATGTTCTGCGAGAGGCCGAAGGGGCTGATGCCGTACACGATGCCGAAGACCACGCTCTTAGCCGCCCGCCGCATCTCGCGCGTGATCTGCGAAGCGGGGAGATGGAAAATGTCCATGGCGGTCGCCATGTGAATATCTTCGCCCTTCTCGAAGACTTCGAGCAAGCGCGGGTCTTGCGAGAGGTGCGCGAGAATGCGCGGTTCGATCTGACTGTAGTCGGCGCAGAGCAGCGTATGGCCCTTGGGTGCGATGAAGGCCTCGCGAATGCGCAGACCGTAGTCGCCCTTGACCGGAATATTCTGCAGATTGGGATCGGTCGAGGATAGCCGGCCGGT
>CAZXNN010000036.1:0-16138 GCA_964641915.1 uncultured Nitrospira sp.
GGTTGAGCAGGATCTTCGTCCGGTTCAACAATTTCGTCCGCTCTTCTCCCCAACAGCTCGGATCAACGTAACTGCCTACGGCCTCTATCTGAATTCCTTTCTTACGCAAACCGCGCAAAAGTCGATTACGCCGGGGAACATCCTGGGCGCCAAGAAACAACACCTCAATGTCCCTGGACAATCCCAAATCACGGCCATATGAAGACTCGTAGCCTAAGGGCACCCAGTCAGCCGCGATGCCTCGCTCAGATAGAAACCCGCAGCGCCCCAATGTAGCCGCCACGAGCACATCCGGAATCCCCGCCTTCACCCAACGACGCAGGACGAGATAGTTCGTGTAGACATCCGTTGCATTGGAATCGCGAAGCACACACTTTGCCGTTTCCCACCAATTCAGTCGCGGCCATGGCAAACCGGCGGCTCTGGGAGGCGGCAGAGGCTCTGTATGCCACAGCACGACAAGAGGCCGTTGCGCGCGAGGCATGGCCGTGAGTTGCGCATAGAGGCCCGGATACCAATTGGTATTTCCCCAGATCCACACCACGCTCTCCGCGGAGAAATCGGCCGGTCCATCTTGAATCTGCTTCACATCGTGTCCGGCCTGTTCAAGAATCGACGCCACCATATGGCGTGTCCCGAAATTGGCTGCAAAGCCTCGGTAGCAGAAGGTGATGGCCCTCTTATGGTCGGCAGCCTGTACGCGATCCTTCATGGGCTTTCCCCACTGTCCTGCTTCCGCTCTGTGCCAAGAGGCCCGGATAGCAGGCCGGACTTCACATCCACGACCCGGCCCGTCTTTGCAGACTCTTCCGCAGCCTCGATCACCTCCAGACTGCGGTAGCCGTCCATCAAATCAGGAGACGCGACCTGCTGGCCTTGCACAGCGGAGACAAAGGCCTGCAACGAGCGCCGGTACGACGGCTCATTCCAGGGCGATCGCCATTTTTGCCATACGTAGTAGGCTTGAGAGGGTGCGGTCAGGATGTGTGCGAAACGACCGACACGAGTCGACTGACGGTTTCGTGTGGAAATTTCGACGCTCAAGGACCGATATCGATCGACCGTAACGCTCCCCGTCTGTCCGTCGATTTCGAATCGGTCTTCATCCTGCGTGCAGAGAGAGAAGCTGGATCGCACCTTCAGCCCGTCGGTCAGTTGCAACACAAGAGAGGCCGTATCCTGGGCCGTTCTGCAGGAATCAATGTCCGCCTGCACGGCCTGAATTTCCTGCTGAAACAGGAACCGAATGAGATCGATATGATGGGAAGCGAGGTCAAGCAAAACGCCCCCACCGGTTGAACGGTGCTGTTTCCAGGCAGGCATGTCGCGAGGCGGAGTTGAGAACACCGAACGGACTTCGACCAGTCGTCCGAGGCGGCCTGCATAAATGTGACACCGCGCCGCTTCATGGAGCGCATTGAAGCGATAATTGAAGCCGACCATTCCAACCACTCCCGATCGCTTCCATACGCTCACGACCTTATCGGCTTCTTCCAAACTCGTCGCGATCGGCTTTTCGAGATAGACAGGCTTCCCCTCTTGCATGGCGGCGATCGCCACCTCGGCATGGAGCGCGGTCGGCACGCTCACAATGACCGCATCGAGGCCTCGCATTTTCAGCAGGTCGCGATAATCGGCATAGGCCACGGCCGCCGGAGCACAACGACTGGCCGCTTGACGCCGACTTGGCTCAGGCTCCACGAGCGCAGCGAATTCCACCCCCGGTAAACGTCGCAGGATCGGGAGATGCACCGCCTGGGCAAACCAACCGCAGCCGATTAACCCAATCTTGATACGTTTGCGAGCGCTCATCCATCTCCCTACGCCGGCCGCTATGCCCTAATTCCTCAAACCACAGGAATTTCCGACACACTCACCGTCAGCGGTACGCGGTCTCGCCCAGGGATTGACCGCGGTAGGCAGCCAGCATCCCAGGGATTTCGGCAATGTGCGTCACTACGGTCAGTGCCAGGGCCAGCGGGACCTCGTACCACCTCACGTGGTACTGCCGATAGCATCGAAGGCAGGCTCGGATGCTATCGAAGGTCTTGCCTGCCACAATCAGCGGGATGGCAGAGGCACCGGCGCGAATGAGCCGGGCATACGGCAGCCGCGCGTCGCGCAGCCGGGTAATGATCGTGCTATACCCGTGATTCCGCCGGATATCCCATTCCATCGGCCACCCTTCAAAGTCATGCACCACCACCAATTCCGGCTCAAACCACAAGCGCGCGCCGTCTCGAAGAAACGCCTCCGACTGGATCCGTGAGGCAAAGGCGCCAAGCCCGGCAGGAAGGGGATGGCGGCGATAGATGTCGCGGCGGAAGGCGGCGGCGTTGCCGGAAATAAAGCGCGTGAGACCAGCTCGACCCGGGTCGAGATACGATCGCGACAAAAGACCCAGTATCCGCTCCATACGTGACCGGCCCGGGTACAATGTCCTGGCGCTGACGGCCGCGGCGTCGGGATGTTCGGCAATGGCGGCGCGGAGCACCCGCAGCCATGTGCGTCCTGGAATACAGTCGGCATCGACAATCGCCAGCCAGTCTCCGGTCGCTGTTTCTGCGGCCCGGTTCTTCAATTCATACGAAGACTCCGCATCGACATACAGAACCTTCATATTGGGAATCATCCCCGACACGTCATCCGGGACTCTGCCTTCAAGCCGAGCCGACTCGACGAGGATGAACTCCTCGGCAGGCGGTCCCTCCTGCTCCGCCCATGCCCGGAGCGCCCGCCGGAGGTCCTCCCACGATTTTTCTTCTCCAGCTGCATAGTCGGAAACCACAATCACAGAAAGCTTCGCCATCGTCGCGTCCGTTGTCTGTCGTGCCATACCATCGCCTCCTTCGAATAACTCAAGCCTTTTCATGACCGCCTCTCAAGCTCCGGCCTCACACACCTTCCCTGCCCCTTCTGCCCAGTGGTGCGTTGCACGAGCCGACGGACGCCGCGCTCAACAATGCCGATGCAGTCGGTGAAGGAACTCCAGTAAATGTGTTGCGAGCATCGGTCCCTCGCATGGTATCCCGCACGAACCGTTGCAATACTCCGGAATGCTGCTCGACGCTAAATTGCTCGCACAGATGATCAGAAGGCCTCTGATCAGCTAATTGTTCTGCCCTAGGCGAATCCAAGAAGGCCGCCCAATCCTCCGCCTCATCGAGAACGACTAGGCCCGATCCGAATGCACAGGCAAGACCACCAACGGCCTGCGTCGTGGCAAGCACCGGCATTCGATTATGCAGACTTTCCGCAAGCTTGATATTGACGCCGGCGCCCACACGAGTCGGACAGACCATGATATCGGCATGACTCCATACCGTAGCCAGATCGCGCACCATTCCGTGACGGACGACGCCGTCACGAACCGCTATCCGCTCACTCCCCCGGCCAAATACGTGAACCTCCAACGGACGACGCACACGAGAAAGAACGTCCTCGATCAACCACGCCCAATTGTGCCGATTGGGCCACCAGGAAAAATCCGCCAGATACCCGAGACGCAACGCGCCGCCGCGCCGAGCAACGCGGGAGACCGGGATTGTTGCAAACAGCGGCGGCAGGTGCATCGCTCGCAGGGTGGGCAGGCGGGCTCTGGCCCACGCCATTTCACTTGCCGACACAAAGACAACTCCTCCGGCACGGCGGAAGCCATCCATTTCAAACCACTGGTGCTTAGCGACCTCGCGACTGAGCAGAGGCGATAGAATGCGGTAGGGGGCGAGTTGCTGGGCCAGCAACTGATGCTCCAGGTTATGAGCAACAACCACCGTGGGCAGGTGAGACGGGAGTTCGTCACGGACCCATAACATGTCGCCTCCGTTAATGAGCACCGCGTCACACCGGCGGGAGGAGACGGCCTCCCGAACCCTGATACGCAGCTCATGCCGACGTGCAAACAAGATCTTTGCCGGCAAACTCGACATGCAGGATTGAGCTAGCGACAGGGCCTGCCGGACGCGATGCCACGAACCGGGAGGCGCCTGCCGAGGTCCTACCAATTCCACATCAAACCGGTTCGTCCCGTTTCGCAGCGCTGCCACGAGGCCACGGGTGTAAGCCCCCGCCCCACCCGGATGCGTGGCAGGGTCAACCAGCGAGACCATGAGAATCTTTGCGATGGCCATCAATGCGCGCGCCCTCTATCCGGTGCCAAGTCCGAAACACCGGACATCGTCCTTCGCCGGAGCCTCCATAACAGTTGAATCATCAATCGCCCCTACCGCTCACCGTCTCCTCTGAGATCAACTCATCGATGAGGAACCTTGCTCCGCTCTCTTTCGCCTTATCCGGCTTGGACCGGCGCTGCCTTCCGCCCTAAGAACGACCGCACGACAGAGATTTCCCCGTGACGAAACTCTCCGAATCCCCAATAGCCGACCAGGCTGATGACCCCGAGCAGCACCAGCTTGGCAAACACGAACAACCCGGGAGTCGGCCACCACAATGACACGGTTCCAACAACCAGACCGATCGCCAGACTCCGAATCACAGTTCCAACCGGCGGACACACCGTCCACAAGGCATACACACCGGCCCCGGCCGCGATCGCCCCAAGAGAGGAGACCACGACCGTTACCAACGCGGCGCCCTGCTGCCCGAATCGGGGTATCAGAACGAGATGACCGGCCAATGCCAACAGGACCAAGGGGCTCGTATACATGATCGTTCTGGCCGGTAATCCCGCCGCCGTCATGATCGTGATCGATACCATCAACATCACATTCGAGACCGCTCCGACAATCAGCAAGGCCAACAGCGGGCCGGCAGGGAGAAACGCGGCGCCGAACACGACTTGGACAATCTCCTGGGCCGCACCGGCGATGATCGCCGCGACAGGAATGAGGAGCATCGTGACACGCATCGCATCACGCGCGAGGTCCCTCGCCCGCTCCTGTTGACTGTCCGCAAGCTGGCGACTCAATGTCGCGAGAAGCAGGGAGGAGAATGTCCAGGAAAACAATCCAGGCAAGAGCGAGAGGCTTTGAGCCGCACTATAGATACCGGCCTGCGCGGCTGTCCCTCCAAGAATTTTGAGCATGAAGAGATCCATACCATTGAAGAAGATCAGACAGATCGAGGACAGAAACAACAACGCGCCGTATCGCTGAATCGGCAGCGGCACCGGAGGTTGCTTGGCGAACATCCCCGCTCCGAGGTACCAGCGGCTGAGCAGAAGCTCTGCCAGCGACGAGCCGATCACCCCCAGCACCGCTCCTGTCATGGAGAACCCGGCTTGGACAAGACCCACCACAAGAGTCATGCGGACCAGCCAGCGCCCGGCTCTGGCGGCCGCACCGGCTCGGTAATTCCCCCTTCCGATCAACACGTTTCGATAGGCTTGTCCGACACATAACAGGGGAATATCGAGCGCGCACAGGCGGAGATAGAATGCCAACTCCGGCTCTTTGAACAACGCGCTGAGCGGTGCAGCAAGAAGCCAGACGAGAACCATCGCCCCAATACCAATCTTCAAACTGAGGCGAATCACCATGGCACCGACCGGTTTCCAATCGTCCGCCTCACCGACAAACTTGATCGTCGCCTTTGTAAAAAAGGAGTTGATCGCGCTTTCGATCCAAATGATCGTGGTCAGCGTCAGGGCCAGCAACCCATAGCCCTGGGGACCGAGCTGTCTCGTCAAAAAGCCCGTCGTAAGAAGAGCCGTGAGCGGGAACAGCAGTTCCGCCAGAAATATTCTGGCAGTCCCGTCCATCATGCGACGTCCCGTCGTCGTAGTCAGTAAGCTCATTCCACCCTTTCAGACATCACGCATATAGGATGCTCCATCCCCTCAACAGACTCCGCTTCTTTGGCTGGCACCGGCGTGCCTCCCTTTGCCATCTGCTGACTTGGCAAAGCTCAATGGGCGCCCAGGGATTAAAGAACCGCATGAGGACATGGATCAGTATAGAAACAAGGTGCCGGGTAGCCAATACCTCTTACCTCGGTTCTCCCCTACCAAAGAGGGGCGAAAGGAACGAGGAAGAGTGCTTACAGCCGGATGGCTTCGGCAGAATCGCCTTCACGTAAGACAGGGAGTCTGACCATCTTCGTTGCCCGGGAACTCTATGGGGCATCTTGCGCCGCGTCAGGAAGAACCTGACGCACAGGGCGAACCAGACGGTCGGGCTCTGGAACGATGAGTTACCGGCTCACGCGGCGTCTCAAGACCCCACTCCACTCCGTAGCCATCAGGCCCACGGTGATGGCCACAAACCCCATCGCGCACCACTGGGCTGCGAGCGGAAGGGTTCCATGCAAGCTCAGCCCTATTGCCCATGCCAATCCCACCATCCCCAGGGAAATGATGTGCGGCCAGAGCACGAAGGATGTGCGGCAAGGGTCCCTGGTTTTGGGAGTCGCGATAAAAGGAAACTGGCGGTTGCCCAAGACATCGGCAACGGCCGCCAATTGATACGGCCATTTCGCAAACTGCAGGAGGCCGGCTCGCCAATGAATCCCCTGCTCCGATTTCTTATTCAAGTAGAACCGCTGTCGATAGCGCTCCCAGATCCGCAACATGACCACCATGAACCCGGCACTGACCAGCACTTCGGTGGTGCCCAGAGCGGGAATGTTCCCGGATACCAGCATGAACGCCACCAGCATCATCGCGATAGGAAATACCATGCTCCTATGGACATAGTTCAGTCCGTGCAACGCGTTCAACAATGCGGAAGTCGGCGAGAGATTCCTGGCCACGGCAGGCCCGATCCGCAGCTTGACGTCGAGGACAGAACGGGTCCACCGCCGTTGCTGATTGAGGTACGCCCGCCAGTCCGCCGGAGCCAGCCCCCGGGCCAGCACCTCTGGGACATAGACGCCTTCCCATCCACGATTCTGATATAGCAGCGTCAGCAGTAGATCGTCGGCATCGTGCGCCGGGAACCCGCCACACTCGCGCAAGGCGCTGAGACGGTGTGTGGCGTGACACCCGATGATGAGCGGAAACCCTTTCCCATGACAGGCCATTTGCACGAGCGAGTAGAACTCATAAGTTTCTTCCGCCGCCCCTCTCGCGATAAAGCTCGCCTCTTGATTGCCGTACACCTGTGGAGCCTGCACATAGCCTACTCTTGCATCGTCGAAATACCCGAGGACGTTGGCGAGAAACACAGGATCAGGCACGTGATCGGGATCAAACGCCGTCAAGATCTCATATCGAGCGAATCCGATCTCATGGAGCCAGGCATTATAGTTTCCATGCTTGGAGGCCTTCCGAAACATGCCGGCCTCGGTCTGATAGCGCGGGAACGGCTTGCGGCTGAAATGATGGACGCCCAGTGCGGCGCAGACCTGCTTAACCCGCTCGTCATCTCCCTCATCTAGGACCCACGTGTCGTGAGGATAGTCGAGGTCCACCAGGGCCCTCAGAGTCTGCTCCAGCAAACCCAACGTCTCAATCCCCGGCACATACGTGGTCACGACCGCCACCTTCCAGCCCGGTCTCGGCAACATAGCTCTTGGCCGCTTCATGCTGGGCAGAATCAGCCATCGCCCGAGATTGTTGAGGAGCAGCACAGCGAGGAGCCCGGAGCAGACCACCATGACAAAAGAATGTTCACTCCACGCCTGGAGTTGGAACCAGTGAAAGAGAAACGCCGCGATTGCCACCACTCCCGACACCGTCAACAGCCAATAGGTGAAACGGTCTCTCGGCTGGAGAACGTCGTCGCTTACCACTCTGGTCGAAAGACTGCTCCCGGCAGACCGCTCCATCTCCTATCCGCCCTTCTCGTGTTCACCTAACGGGCGAAGCCGTTCGGCATCGGTGCTCCGCCAGGTCTGACGCGCTCCTGTCCGAACCGCGAGACCGCGATAGGCCCCCATGCCACACACGGTACGCAGCCACAGACGGCCCAGGACCCGCCAATACCCCCATCCCACCTGGGCCAGCTTGAACGAGGACATGCCCATATCCGGCGTGCGATTGATCCAGGAAATCGGAACCTCCTTCACCTGATAGCCCATCAGCAGAGGCTGCAACCCGGTCTCCGCATTCACCGCAAACCAGGGCTCCATAAGACAGAGCTGCTCCACCACTTCGCGGCGCAGCAGCTTCAGATTATTGGTGAGGTCGCGAAAACGGCGGAGCAACAGGATCTGAGCGATCAGGTGGAACCCCCGGTTGGCGAGGATCTTCCCGAATGGATAGTTCAACAACACGCTATGTCGGGAAAACCGGCTCCCGACGACCACGTCATACCCTTTCACGGCTTCGTCGAACAAATCCGCTATTTCCGGCAGCAGATGCTGAAAGTCGCAATCCATGGTGAGGACGTAGCGTCCTGTGACCGCCCGGTAACCATCTGATAAGGCCCGGCCGACTCCGTTCGGACCGGTCCTCGAAACCAGCCGTATCCGGTCGTCGACGGCCGCCATACGTTTGATGACGGCGGCGGTCTCATCCTTGCTGTTGTCGTCGACCAAAATGATCTCGTGAAGATAGTCGTTATAGAGCAGCCGCAACCCATCCACAAGCGGCCCGACATTCATCTGTTCGTTGTAGCAGGGAACCACGACAGACAAGGATCTCTCCAGCGATGTGTGCGAGGCCAACGACACGGCCGGTCGTTCGGCGATGCGGGGAGGCTTTTGGGCATGCACCAGAATGGCGCCTGCCAAGGTTCGAATCACAGGCGCGTTTTCCAGAATGATCGAAAGATTCCGGAAGAACCATACGAGCCGCGGGGAAAGCGGGGCAAAAACAAAATCGTTGAATACGGCAAAGACCCTGATAAAGCCCACTTCCGACATGAGTTCGTACAATTGACCGCGGCTAAGCAGGGACCGGGGGTCAGTCTTGCCGAAGGCACGCGCCAGCAACCGGCGAAGCTTCAGGACTATGTTCCAGGGATTGCTTTCATAAAATACCACCTGCCCGCCGGGTTTTAAGAGTTCCAGCACATGTTGGAGCACCATCGCGCAGTTACGTTTGTCGAGCAGATCCATCGCGACGACGAAGTCAAATTGCCGCCCGTTCAGAGTGTCTGGAAACGACCCTGCGGAGACGAACTCAACCGCCTCCGGGATATGGCCAGGTTTGTTGGCAAGAGTTTCGAATGTCACCGCCGTGATGGGATTTCGTGCGTGAGTCACCTGCGCCAATTCGCAGGTGAACAAACCTTGGCCACACCCTATCTCGAGGATGTTTTGCCCGGGCAGGAGATGAACCAGATGCCGGAAGGACTGTGCGCGCCAGCGGAGACGATCCGCCGTAATGGGATCCCGCTGCACATAGTATTCGTCCCGAGTCTTCTCGCGAAGCGCAAGGGTCTTGAGCATTGATTGGTTGGAGCTACTCATAGAGGGCTTTCAATCACGCAACCGAATATTCCAGGCGCTGATCATATCCCGAAATACGTTGTCGAGCCCTTTGGTCACCGACCACTGCGGATAATGTCTCTGAAATCCGGTGAGATCGCTGATATAGCAAATATGATCGCCGACACGTGGCTGATCATGGTACTCGTATTGCATCTTCTTCCCTGTCAGCTCCTCAACCATGTCGAATGCCTCCAGAATAGAGCAGGAGTTCGCTCGCCCTCCACCCATGTTGTAGACTTCCCCGCAACGGGGGTTGGCATAGATCTCTTCTATGGCCCGAGCCACATCGAAGCTGTGGATGTTGTCCCTCACCTGTTTCCCCTTGTACCCATAGATTCGATAGGTCTTCCCGCTCAGTTGCGTCTTGACCAAATACGACAAGAATCCATGGAGTTCGACACCCGAATGATTCGGACCGGTCAGGCAACCGCCACGGAGACAATGTGTCTTCATACCGAAGTATCGGCCGTACTCTTGCGTCACCACATCGGCCGCAACCTTGCTAGCTCCGAAGATGGAATGTTTTGACCGGTCGATCCGCATCGCTTCAGTCACGCCTTGGTAGTCCTCCGGTCGAGCATAATCCCAGCGCCGGTCCAGCTCTTTGAGGGGCAACTCGTTGGGGGCATCCCCGTATACTTTATTCGTTGACATGAGCACGAAGACCGCTTCCGGGCAATGTTGCCGGGTCATTTCCAGGACATTGAGCGTTCCTGTGGCATTGACGTCGAAATCATCGAACGGTCGCCTGGCCGCCAGGTCATGGCTGGGCTGGGCCGCACAATGCACAATCAGATCGAATGGCCCTTCGCGCTTAAACAGATCGGAAAGCCCTTTACGGTCTCGAATATCGAGTTGGTGATGAACGAACCGGCGAGCGCTTTGACGCAGCCGCTGTAGATTCCATGTCGTGTCACCTTCCGGACCGAAAAAGTCCGCTCGCATATTATTGTCGACGCCGATCACGCGAGTGGCACGGCTGTCAAAAAACGTCACGAGTTCTGATCCGATCAGACCGCTCGAACCGGTGATGAACACTTTCATTGAGCGGTATTCCTCCTCTCGGTGGTCAGACCTTCTTCATAGACATGGCCGAGATGAACAACGAAGAAAAAATGGTCCCACCACCGATAATCACCAACGTGGCGCCCAGCGATGCCCATTCGGGACGCGAGAGCGGCAAAAATCCTGACTGTACCCACTCCCAGACCAGAAAGCCGAGGAGCCCCATCCCTATGAGGAAAACACCCCCGCCGAGTAACAGACCGGTCTCAAGGCGAAACCAGTCGTAGAACGCACCGAGTCCCTTATTGTTTTTGTCGAAGCGACGACTCCATGAATAGGTCTTGGCGTGCAGGCCCAAACTCACGACTTGAAATCCCATCACGCTGAAGATCGTGCCAAAAATTCCTGTCGCAGTTCCGAGAGGCTTCCCGTTGAGTTGGATGAGTCCGGCCAGGGAGACAACATGCGCGGCCCCCCCCAGCGCCAGCGACAGGAGGCCGGGAAGAAAGAACACCTTGTTGGGACAATAAATCAACATCATGCGCAGGCTTCGCCAGCCATCTCGAAAAGTCCGCAGCTTCGACTCCCCCTTTCGCTCAGCCAGCTGGATCGGCAGTTCCGCCGTCCTCAATCCTGCCAGTCCCGCATTAATGGCCAGTTCGAGATTGAACTCCATACCGGGGCTGACCGGTCGAATCAGATCGTACGCCCGTCGGCTAAAGGCGCGATAGCCGCAATACACATCGGTATAGTCGGTCTTGAACAACACATTCAGAATTTTCGTCAGCAAGGGATTCCCGAAGAACCGATGAAGAAAGGGAATCGTGGCATGCCCCCCTTCGAGATAGCGACTCCCGGTCACGAAATCGTGGCCCTCTCGTAACTTGTCAAGGAAGGTGGGAATCATCGTAAAGTCATAGGTATCGTCGGCATCCCCCATGACAAGATACGTCCCCTTCGCATGCGCAAACCCTTTTAAGTACGCATTGCCGTACCCGCGTTCAGGCTGATGCACGACTCGGGCACCCATCGCTTCCGCAATCGCCACAGATCGGTCCGTCGATCCGTTGTCACAGACGACGATTTCACCAGCGAGATGCGCTTTCGCGAACGTGGCCTGGATCTTCTGGAGGCAGGTACCGATGGCTGCCTCCTCATTCAGGCAGGGCAGGACAACAGAGATCATCGGCCGCGTTGAGGCCAAAACTCCGTCCCTCATGGCTGCACCATCCTTCCGACTTTCTGTGCTTCATCACGAGCTCGGGTGACAAGAAAGAGCAAGTGATTCTCCTTCCGGCGTAACAATTCTAAGTGCCATTCTCCCAATATCAGATCGGAAAGAAGCCAGTTGAAATCTGGCACGGAGAGTCCGTTGGCCAACGGCCCGCCCAGAAATCCACCGTGCACATAAAGAACAAATCGTCCGCAAGATTGCTGGAACTCTCGTGACTCTTTCACATTCATGCGAAACCAGGCATTGAGATCCACCAGGCCTCGATCCATCGTATCGTGCCCCATATGCCTCAAGGAGGCTTCTGGATCGGCTAGATACACAAGTCGTGAAGACAAGTCTCTCGGTGCATAGTGTGCAAGCATCATGAAGTTATGAGGGTCGGAAACCACGACGGGAAGTTCATCCGTTGTACTGACGGTCAAAAACTCGGCCACAGGGCCCACGGCTGAAGCCGCCGTGTACGGTAAGGCTCGCACCGTTAACATCACGAACCCCACTGCAGCAATGGCGATCCCCACGACACCTAACAGCGCTCGGCCATTGCAGAGCCGGAACAGTGTCAGAGCGAACAGGGCACTGATCCCCAGCACAGTTGGCAGCACATAGCGCGACGTGAACGCTCCAGTCGTACACAGCGTGACCGCCACGCCGATCACCGGTAAGGCGGCGAATGCCAGGGCGGCACCCCATTCATGATCGGGAATCGCCGGCAGGGTCGGGGCCGGAGCCGGAGTCCGAACGCTTCTCCCCTGCTGCCAATAGACCATCACCCCGGCGCTGATCAGCAGCAGCATGAAAAGCAGCGGAGCAGGCATCAGCAATGTCGAATAGGTGTCAGGGATCCCTTTCCAGCTCGGAGTCGCCCAAAAGCCTCTGGAATAGCCTCGGGCCTGTTGGATCAGAGGCCATAAGAAGGCGAGCGGGAGCAGCCCCCCAACAATCGCCGCCCACAAGGACCAATCGGGCCGACGATTGTGGTACAGCCTCACGCATTCGGCGATCCCAAGCGGAACAAACACAAATACCGCGTAGTAGTGAGATCCAACGGCTGCACTTAGGCTTCCCCACACGCCGATGAGAGACCAGGGTCGTCCCTTCCCTTCAGCCGCGACAGCCCAACAGACCCACGCCATCGCCGCGAATCCGAGCACCAGTCCGTAGGGCCTGGCTTCATAACTATAGAACTGTGCGTTGGTGACAAGGAGACACATCATGGCCGCAAATCCATAGAGCGCTGAACTGCGGCTCTTCACGAGATGGAATAGGCAGACAGCCGCCATCCACACCCCGACCATTTCTGGAAACCGGAGGGCCCACTCACTCACTCCTAACACCGCCAGTGAGAGCCGAGTTAAAAGATAAAAGGGATAGGGATTTTGGTCGGCCCCCGTGTACAGCGCGTCCCAGATACTCGCCGGTGTCGTGGCCTGTGCAATAAAATAGGTGAATAATTCATCGTTCCACATGGGCTTCCGCATGGCCAACAGACTCGTCGTAGAAAAGTAGAGAGTTGAAATCATGGCAAGCAGCACCGGATAGTGCCTATCGCACTGGCTCTGCCACACGTCGGCCCGCCACTCGAGCCACCGCAACAATAGCGTGAGGGCACCTTGGTCGCCTCCCGGCACTATCTCATCTGCTTTCATCATTCCCTACCTGAGCCCGGACATCGTTTGAATTCTGACGGGTCGACGGTTCAATTTCGCTCCCCGAAGCAACCGGTGGAACCCATTCGTAGATGGCAAATGCCCCTTCGTGCCGAACCCCCGTTTCAGTCAAGACATCATCGCGATAGACCGGCTTCCAGCGATCAGGAAATCGATCAACGACGCCTTTCATGAATCGCTTGGAATCAATCGCGAGCCCCTCATCGAGAACCAAATATCGTACAGGAACCGACGCCAGCAGCTCTTCGGCTTTCACAGGATCGGATTCAAATGGCGGCATGACCGATTTCCTCCCGGTCCGGAGGTACATCCAGTGAGGCATCGAGACCGCGATCACCTCATCCGGCTTTGCTTTAGCAAGAAGCCAATCCGCACCCGCATCGAGCGCCCGATAAGAATCCATGTAGAAGAACAGGTGGTACGCCACCCTCCCGGAGTGCCGGTCCAAATACTGGACTGGCAAGAACCGCTTGCCGTAGATCGCGCCGACCGTAGCAAGCTGCTGAGCCAATACTCCGCCCACAACAACGCAGATTGTGCCTAGTGCCATAGCGCGCCCAAAAGCTTGAGGCATAGGCCGGGCACGCTCCGACAGCCGAACCAAGACTAGACCAAATGAGAGAGACAAGACTGGAAGGATCGGCATGAGATACCGATTGAATTGGGCTGGCCACGGTGTCAGGCTCACAAGCGCGATCGCCGCCCAGGCACACAACGCCACCAGAAACTCTCCTTGACGAACAAGAAGGATCGTTCCGGCAAGAACCATTGCGCCCAGCAGATATAAGGGAACATCGATGAGCCAGTCCGGTCCAGGTTCAAGGCCAAGCCATGTGCTGACCGTGTCCCGTTCGATTTCCCACACGCGCTTCGTCGAACTAACCGACTCTCCCAGGACACGGATAAGGGACGGGATGTTGGTTACCGTTCGGCTCACTCGGTCGGCCATTGTGGCATAACCCAGGCTCGGGTCAAATGGATCGTTCAGTGACACGTTCCGTGCGTAACTCACGTTGTAGAACTGGTAATCGGCTCGTTGATAGGTGTAGGCCGGTTCCTGATATTCATGCGTATGCTCGACGAAATGCACATAGCTAAACCAGATCGCAATCGGGACCGCTGCAAAAGCCGCGCGCGTTACACCGGCTTTCCACTGCCTTCTCACAAGCGCCTCACAGACCCACGCCGCCAGGATGGCAATGCCCGCCGTTCGCGCGGCAAACGCCATGGCCGCAATGAAGCCCGCCCATCGAGGGGGGACAGAAGCGATCCGACTGGTCGCACACAGCAAGAACGCCGTGACTAGAATCCCGAACAACATATCGGGGAAACACAGGTCGGAGAGGAAGAACGTATGGACACTAAGCAGGCACACGACGGTTCCAAACAGGGCCATTAGAGCCGGGAGATAGCCCCTCAGCAGGACCCATATGCCGCCCGCATATAACGAGAATCCCAAGAAAGCGGACAATCGGAGCGCACGTCCTACTACAATCGGATCGCTCGTTCCCAGGACAAGCTGATGCGCAGCGATGATCAGCGGGAGCAGCGGAGGATACTGATTCGCCTGGATCTCGCCGGGCTCGTTGAGCAGCCGGTACCCCTTCCCTTCGGCGAGCGACGTCCCGAGCACGTAGTACACGCCGCCATCCCATCGGAGATCGATCGGCCCTTGAAAGCGAGGGAGCCATAGGGCAAGAACCAGCAATCCGAGAATGGCATAGACCGTCCGCTCCTTACTCAGTTCACACCGCACCGAATGCCACATCGTCTACCTGTCGGCCTTCACCAGAGCCCTTGATTCACTCTACTTCTTGCGGGCATCCGCCACCGCATTGTAAATCCGCCCGACCATCCACCCGATGACCCCTCCCGTGATGGCTCCGTATAGCAATCCGACAAATGCACCCGGCCAACTCACGGAATACCCGACAAAATAGTTCGAAAGCAGCTGAAGATGCTGCCCCGCCTGAGGACCATCTTTGATGACCAGCCACACCGTCATCGTGAAAAGCCCCGCTCCCCCGATCAGCCCGCACACCAACGCCAGCGCTTCCGCCTTGATCTCGGCGAGCGTGTGGCTCACTTCTTCCGTCTGCTTTATGCGCGGTTTCATCACAGCCACCGCCTTTCTTCTGAATAGATTACATCTTGTCGAGAAGATGGCGACGGTCATCCCGCTCTGCGCGCCACCGAACGAATTTTGCATAGCCCGTGAGCGTCCAATTCCTGAGTCCAGCCGCAAATGCCCCCACCGCAAACCCCAACAGCCCTGCTTCGACTAACCCGATCGCCGCGCCTGCCCACGTGACGCCAAACCCAAGTAAATAGTTCCCGAGCAACGACAAGTTTGGACCAGGCACAGACCCGCCTCTCAGTAGCAAGACAGCCGAGGCCATAAATATCCCGAGCCCACTCACCACACCGACAGCGACTCCTAACGCAACCGGGTCTATCTTCGCGAACGCGGATTCGATGAGGACGTCTTCAGCTTCCTCAACCGCCGCATCGACCGAAACAGTGACTCGTGTCGGCACGAGCCGATCCCCGGCATTCTGCTGAGTCACTCGTTCTTCTTCGTGATATTCCTTCTCGGTATTGACCGACCAGACATCGCGCTTGTCTCCCAGGATATTCCCGGCCGCATAGACACCGGTCAGCATGGAGTGGTCCTGATTATTATAGCGATGTAATCCGTTTCGCCCGATGGTCTGGAGATTCGAGAAGGTCTCTAAGTAGCGCCGGATGGTGTCGACACTGCCTTGATACGTCTGGTCGTAGACCGGATAGGCCTTCTCCATCCGCACCACCGTCCCGTCTTTGACTTCCCGCGGATCGATGAGACCGATTTGGGCACATTCGCGAATGCCCAGTTCAATCAGGCGCTCATCCGACCACG